>CAZGIZ010000092.1:0-18788 GCA_964526655.1 uncultured Desulfobacteraceae bacterium
GGAAGGGGTAAGGAAGTTACTGGGAGCCTGGCTCAAAGAGCTGATAGACCTGGTTTTAGCCAGGGACGAGGGCAAAAAAATCGTATACTTTGGATTTCCAGCCATACTGGGGCCGGGTTTGATGCTGAGCGCCTCTTCCGAAGACGTGTTTGTGTGCGCCCCTGACATGGTACTGGACCATACCATGGGGCAAATTTTCAATAAGCTTACTCCGATACTTGAGGCGGGGGAGGCCAATGGGCTCCCGCCGGGACATGCGCTGTGTTCATTATGGCAGGCAAAGATAGGCGGTACTGTTAAAGGGATGATCCCGGTCCCGGATTTGGCTTTAGCCTCCAGTTATTTTTGTGATATGGGATCCAAGGCCGATGATCTCGTGACGGCGCAGTATGGGGTCCCTATCGCCTATATTGACGGAGTCATGGATTCCAAGTGGGGAGAATACCCTGACTATCTTCCGGAAAGGGTTCATTATCTGGGCGCACAGATAAATCAGGCCCTGGAGAAGGCCGAGAAAGTTTTAGACATTAGGATAGCCCCGGATGCATGGGAGAGGTCCCAGAAAGACAGCCGCAGGTTTGTGAATAACCTGCTGAGGCTGATCGACCTTATGAGGGCTGATCCTGTCCCGGTCAGTATCGTCGAGCTTGAATTATTGGAGGCGCTTTCCGGCTCCTCAACGGGCAGGGGCATACGGGAAGGGATCAAGGCCATGGAAATACTTCTCCTTGAGCTCGAAAAGAGGGTTAAAGCAGGAACAGGGGTGACGGAGAAGGGAGTCCCGCGTGTCATGATGGCCCTTGGACACTGCTCGGATCCCAGAGTAACACGTTTGGTAGAGGATGTGGGACTGGCTGTTCCCCTGACCATGGTATTATCCTCGGTTGGCGGGCCCAAATACAAACCAGAGAAGAATTATGCCACGGCGGGTGAAACCATCGCAGACTATGAGCTGGCAACGGGAAATGTCCATGGAACTGACGGCACATTAAGTCTATTTGAGTCGGGAGCCAGAGTGATGAAATTAGATGGGTACATCGCGCAATATCTCTATAATTGCCGGCCGGCAGCGTTGGGGTCCCACATCCAGAAAAAGTATCTGGAGAAAAAAACCGGTCTTCCCGTTCTATCCCTCGAAATAGATGATTTCGACAGCAGGGCCTACAGTGCCGATTCGCTGAGGACCAGAGTTGAAACATTCGCTGAAATGCTTAAGGAGAAAAAGGGGCGGGCTTGAACCCTGATCCACCATCAAGATGTCATCTCCCCGTCAAGCCGGGATCCAAGGAGCGGCGTTTACAGGCTCAACTTGCAGGCATCTGACACCTTGCTGATGTTCAGGGTTAAACCAAAATCCAGGGATATTACTACCGACTTGCCAATTTGATGGCGGATTCTGGTTGAACCCTGAGGAATTTGTGTTGTACTGAAACGGGAGGAGGCACCCGGTGCGGGGCAGAAAGGGATGCAGGTATGTTAGTCGCTGGAGTTGATGTAGGCGCAGCAACGGCCAAAACAGTCATTTTGGGAGATGGTAAGATATTAGGTTACGCCGTTAGGCCGGTAGGCTATGACGTTAAATTGGCAGCAAATGAAGTAAGCAGAGAGGCGCTCGACAGGGCCGGACTTTCGATCTCCATGGATGATCTCGATTATGTCGTCTCAACCGGTTATGCCAGGGAGTCTATTGAATTCAGCAATAAAACGGTTACAGAAATCATCTGCCATGCAAAGGGGGCTCACTTTATGATACCCTCGACCAGGTTTATTATCGACATGGGAGGCCAGGACTCAAAAGCCATCGAGGTAGATCCGGAAGGCAGTGTTATAAATTTTACCATGAATGACAAGTGTGCTGCGGGAACGGGAAGGTTCTTGGAGGTCATGGCCCAGATTCTTCAGGTAGGATCCATGGCTGAGATGGGACCGCTGGCTCTCCGGAGCAAGGAACCCTGCCCTATAAGCAGCACTTGCACCGTATTTGCTGAAACAGAGTTGGTTGTGCTCCGGGCCGAAGGAAAAGACAGAAAAGATCTGATCGCCGGCGTACACAAGGCCGTGGCATCGAGGGTGGCTGCCATGGCCTCAAATCTTATTTGCAGACCGGATGCGGTTTTCACAGGTGGCGTGGCCAGAAACACGGGCGTAAAAAAATTTTTAGAAGAGGAGTTCGGGAGGGAGTTCCTTGTGCCTGATGAGCCCCAGATCATAGGAGCCCTCGGGGCGGCCCTGATCGCACAAACACAGCTTGTTAAACAAAATTAATGGAAACGCGCTTTTTCTCGCTGACCACGGAGGCGTATTCGCTGCCGGCACTGAAGGCCTGGACCAGTTGGCTGAAGAGGGCTCCCACCGGGCTGGTCATGCCAGCATGGAACCGGGGGTTCTGCCGAAGGATGGCGGCAAGCAGGGTGGAACCCGCGCGCGGGAGACCCGAGATAAAATGGAATTTTTGGCCCATCGGTTTCGACCTCCTGGATCAAACAGGTTAAACTATATTCTCCGTTCCATGGAAGGAAGGTAAAGAATTCAGGGCCAATTGTATATTGGGTTTGATGTTGAATTCTTTACGAATAGCCGCAGGGATCGAAACCTGACATTTTGCCGATACCTTCGTTTTCATTGAAATACCTTTTAGTAAATACTTTTTTAAATTTGCTTAGCAATATTAGATATTGTAAAGCTATATGCAGTCAAGTAAAATATGTTGAATTATTAATAAAATAATCCGATCATTCATGATTGCCTCCTATGGGGAAGAACCTCAGGTGTACTTTTCAGACATTTACTTTTTTTCAGCCCTGCTGTCATTCGAGTGTCAAGGCGTTCCATCTTTTTCTCGGGCTTCCATTAACAGCGATCACTTTCATAGTTTGTGTCTCCCTTTATCTCCTGGCTAAACCTTCAGCCACACTCAAAATTCAAAGCCATGATATGATGGCCCACTTCCAAAAGGAAATACTATGGCAAAGAGATCTCCTTAATAAATTCAGTAACAGGGAGTACTCTCACACCTTTATTCTTATAATCTTTATTGCCTGTATGGACCTGATAAAATTTGGGAATTTGTGTCCTTTCCATAAAATAAAACAGGGCTGGATTTATTTTTTTTTCACCGGCCTTACATTCAACCGCGAATAGAGGCTTGCTTTCTTTCAGCACCACGAAATCCACTTCCCTCTTATCCGTATCCCGCAGGAATTTCAGGTCCATTGAAAACCCCTCGGTATCTTCCATGAAGTGACAATACTTCAGGAGGTGTGACGCGATAAAATTTTCAAACCTGGGGCCTGGTTCCGGTATCATCGACCAGTCCCACAAATAGAGTTTCTGCTCCTTTTTAACCGCGCGAACCCTGCGCGCGCCATAGGGAGGGATACGGAAGCAGTAATACATCCTTTCAAATATATTTATCCAGCGGTCAACAGTTTCATGGGCGACCTGCAAGACTTCCTTTAAATTTTTTACTGAAAGTGGAGATCCGACCCTGTTAGGAAGCTCACTTGCCAGGAGTTCGAGGAGACTTATTTCTTTGATGTTTTCAAGATCTCTGATGTCGTCATAAATAACTCTCTGAAGCCTTTCTTTCTGCCATCTTCTCCAAAATTTCTCTTCTCCACGCAAACATGGCTCCGGGAATCCACCGAATTTGAATAACAGATTAAAATCGTTCACTGAGGGCCTCTTATTCAATTCTCCCATTGAAAAGGGATGAAGCCGATAGTAATGGTATCGCCCCTGGAGTGAATCTCCTCCTTTCCTATAATAATCCAGCCTTGCTGAGCCGGTAATGAGAAATGATATTTCAGACCTGTTCATATCATAGAAACCCTTAACAAGACCACGCCATCCGGAGAATTTGTGTATCTCATCAAGGATAATCAATTTCTGGTTTCCGGGCAATTCACCTTTTAAAAGACTTGATCTGATGGAAATATCATCCCAATTAAGGTAGGCAGGGTGTTTTTCAGAGGCATTGGAGAGGAAAGTCAAGGCAAAGGTCGTCTTGCCGACCTGTCTTGGCCCCCCGATAAAAACCATCTTATCTTTCAGGTCATTTTCAACTGATTTACTGTAATAACGTATCCGGATCTTATTCATAGTAAAATCGATATAACACGATTTTAGTCATGAGTAAAGTCTATTGTGTGTGATTTTACTCATCTATTTACCTGGCTGAGAAATTAATAATATTCCAAGGATTCAGGTGGGAAATGCAATGATTAAAGGAATCCAGGGGCCTGGCAGACAGGCATTATTCCAGAGTTCGCTTATTCCAACATTCCAATCGTTCGACCTGGAGGCTCTCGACAAATTGGGGCGACCCGTCCTCCGCGTTAGCTATGCTACGGAGGGCGGAAGTCCCTAAGTTCAATGGGGGCATTAATCATTGACACAAAATGACATATTCCCCTATACTCTGAAAACAACAGGTGAAAAGGAAAAGGGAAAAATGAAGGAAGTCAGATATAAATTAGCGGCCGGGTCACAGGTGAGGGAAGAGGATTTCGGCCTCCTCTTCTATACAATGGCAGGGCCCCGTCTCTACTTTGTGTCCTCCGGGGACCTGATCGCCGGCGATTTTTTCGAGGGCGCCATGACCCTTGACCAGCACATGGCCCGCCGATTTGGAACGGATTCGGTGCCGGAGAAGAGGATTCAGGAGATCAAAAAGGGTCTGAAAAGACTCATGGACAAGGGAGTCATCCATGAGTGCTGAGATGGCCAGGACCGGTCTGAGGGCCCCAGTGAATGTCACATGGGAGATCTCCCTCAGGTGCAATCTTCAGTGTGTCCACTGCCTTTCGGATGCAGGTCAGGCCTCCGGGGATGAATTAAGCCGCGAGGAATGCCTCAATCTCATTGACCAGCTGGTCGCCATCAAGGTGTTCCAGGTGAATATCGGGGGCGGGGAGCCCTTTATCCGGCCGGATTTTCTTGATTTGATGAGCTACAGCCATGAAAAGGGTCTTGTCACCTGCGTGAGCACAAATGGGACAATGATCGATCAGGGCCTGGCCCAAAGGCTGTCCTCCTTGAAGATGCTCTACCTCCAGGTGAGCCTGGACGGGGCCACAGCGGATGTCAACGACGGCATAAGGGGCAAGGGGACCTATAAAAGGATACTGGAGGCCCTTGAATGCCTGGCAGGAAACAGGGTCAGGTTCAGCGTCAATACCGTCCTGACCCGGACGAATTTTTCCGAGCTGGATGACCTCAGACGGCTGGCAGGGGAATACGGGGCCGAGCTGAGGGTCTCGCGTTTCAGGCCTTCAGGAAGGGGCAAGACATCTAAGGCCCATCTGGGACCCACGGGGGATCAATTGGAGAGCTTTGCCGAATGGCTCAATGAACATGACCTGGTCCGCACGGGAGACTCCTTTTTCTGCCTCACCTCGGAGAACCGGAGGAGAAAGGGCCTGGACATGTGCGGTGCCGCCAAGATGACCTGCTGCATATCTCCGGAAGGGGATGTCTATCCCTGCGCCTTCCTGCAGGAAGGCCCTTTTTTGGCGGGAAATATCCGCGAAAGGAGTTTCAAGGAGCTGTGGGATCACTCCCGTGTCTTTGAAAGGTTTCGGGGCCTGGATGTCAAGTCCTGCCTTGACTGCTACAGGTTTGAGGTCTGCAGGGGCGGCTGCCCTGCCATGGCCTATCACACATATCACGACCTTTCCATGCCGGATCCTGAGTGTTTGGTGAACCTGCGTATTAAGGAAAAGGCCGCATGAAAAGTTTCTTGCCATGTTTGATCAACTCTTTAAATCCCTCAAGATAGGCAACACGACCCTCCCTAACCGGATCTGCTTTTTAGCCCACAGGACCAATCTTGCCAAGGGCGGGAGAATGACTGATCGCCAAGCGGCCTATTACAGGAGGAGGGCGGCCGGGGGAAGCGGTCTCATTATCTTAGGGGAGATCTCCATCCATCCCGATGATCGGCCATGGGAGTCCATGATAGAGGCCTTTCACCCGGAAGCTGTTGCGGACTTTAAAAAATTTACCGACTCCCTCCATGAGCAGGGGACAATTGTCTTTGCCCAGCTCAATCACCACGGGTTTCAGAGCAGCGGGGCCATTACCAGGAAGGAGGTCTGGGGACCATCGGCTGTCTCTGACATCGTGTTCGGCGAGACGGCAAAGCCCATGGAGCCGGAGGACTTTGATGTCCTTATCGATGCATTTTCCAGGGCCGCGCAGGTCGCCAGAAACGGGGGTTTTGACGGCCTGGAGATCGACATGGGGCCCGAGTCCATTTTGCGGCAGTTTCTGTCTCCCCTCAGCAACCATCGCCAGGACGGATACGGGGGGAGCCTGGAAAACCGGATGAGGCTCCCCCTTCAGGTTCTCAGAGAGGTCAGGGGTGCGGCGGGCAATGATTTCACGGTGGGAATAAGGCTGTGCGTGGATGAAAAGTTCTGGGGGGCCATCACACCTGAGGAATCACAGCAGTTTGCAGAAACCTTTGCAAGCCAGGGCTTAGCCGACTTTATAAACGTCAGTGTGGGTACCTATTACAATCTCCACCTCTTCATGGCCTCCATGCACACGCCCTTTGGTTTCACCATTGAAGCGGCAGAAAGGGTGAAAAGGGTTGTGGATATTCCGGTCATTGCCAGTCACCAGATCAACACGCCCCAGGTGGCTAATGAGATCCTTGAAAAGGGGCAGGCGGACGCCGTGGGGTTGATACGCAACCTGATCTGCGACCCTGACGCGCCCCTTAAGGCCCGTGAGGGCCGGCTTGAAGATATCCGCTATTGCGTGAGAGACAACAAGGGATGCATCGGGCGGGTAAACCGTTCAAGGACTATCGAGTGCATTCAGAACCCGGAGGTGGGGAGGGAGCCCATGGGGGATAGACCGTCCCTTAGGCCCGCTCAATTGAAAAAACGGGTCATGGTGATTGGAGGGGGACCGGCAGGCCTCGAGGCGGCCAGGGCCGCCCGGGAAAGGGGGCACGAGGTGACGGTCTATGAAAAGGAGACACGGGTCGGCGGACAGATCAACCTTATCAAAAAGAGGCCCGTGAGACAGGGAATGGGGGCCATTATCAGGAACTTGCGCCACATGCTTGAGATGCTTGGGGTCCCCATCTTTACGGGGACTGAAATTACTGCGGGGCTTGTACTTGAGCAGGGCCCTGATGCCGTGGTCGTTGCGACAGGGTCAAGTCCCCTAAAGAAACCCGTTCCCGGCCGCTACGGCCCCCCGACAGTACTCAACGTATGGGAACTCCTGAGCGGAGATTATCCCATCGGTGAAAGGATCCTCTTTGTTGACGAGAACGGTGGGCACCATGCAGCCTCAACAGTGGAGCGCTTAGCGGATCAGGGGAAAAAGGTCCACATGGTTACCAGCGATCTCTTTGTGGGCGTTGAACTGGCTCCCCTGGGGGACCTGTCCATGACAAGGCAGCGGCTGCTCCAGAAGGGCGTCACCTTTGAGACGGACCTGGTTATCGATGAGATCGAAGAGAAAAGGGTCATGGGCCGGGACCTCTATACCAACAGGCCGGTCACGTTTCGGGGCTACGACACCGTTGTCCTCGACATGGGAAATGTCCCCAATGACGGGCTCTATCGCCAGTTAAAGGGCCGCGTAAAGGAGCTCTACCGGGTGGGAGACTGTGTGGCGCCCAGGGGCATTGACATGGCTGTCATGGAGGGGAGGAGGGTGGGGGAAGGCCTATGACCGAATTCAGATACCTCTTCAGTCCCCTGCAAATCGGCTCCCTGATAATCCCCAACCGGATCCACTTCGCGGCCCACATGACCAATTTCGGCGAGGATCAGCGGATCAGCGAGAGGCATATCTATTATTACAGGGAGAGGGCCAGGGGCGGCTGCGGTCTTATCACGACCGAAGAGTTGACCGTGCATCCCACGGATCACGCCTACGATAAACTGGTAGACGCCTTTGAGCCGGAAGTGATCCCGGGCTTCAGGGCCCTTACACGGGTGATTCACGAGTTTGATACAAAGATATTCGCCCAGCTCAACCACAACGGGATGCAGAGCGACGGGACCATATCAAGGCTCCCGGTCTGGGGCCCTTCCCCCGGCAAGGACCCGATCTTCAGGGAGACCTGCAAGGAGATGGAGATCGAGGATATCCGGGAATGCATCGACTACTATTCCCGGAGCGCCCTGAACGCGGTTGAAGGGGGGTTCGACGGCATAGAGCTCCAGATAGGCCACAGCTCCCTGATCAGGCAATTCCTGTCGCCTGCCACAAATTTCAGAGAAGATGAATACGGGGGCAGCCTTGAGAACCGCATGCGATTTTGCCGGGAGGTCATTGAGGCGGTTCGTGAGGCCGTGGGTCCGGACCTTGTCCTCGGCATCAGGCTGAACGCCGATGAGATGCATCCCAGGGGGGGCCTGACCCTGGAGGACGCCAAGGTGATAGCGGCCCGTCTCGAAAAGACCGGCCTGCTGGATTTTATGGACCTGAGCCTGGGCACCTTTCATAACCTCTTTCTTGTGGAAGGGTCCATGCACACGCCGCTGGCCTACACCGTTCCCCTGTCCTCAGGGATACGATCGGTCATCAGCCTTCCCGTATTCTGCACCAACCGGATCAATGATCCTCACCTTGCCGAAAAGATCCTGGAGCAGGGTCAGGCGGACATGATAGGCATGGTGCGGGCCCTGATCTGCGATCCTGAACTCCCCAACAAGGCCAGGGAAGACAGGACGGACGATATCCGCCAATGCATCGCCTGCAACCAGGGCTGCATAGGCCGTATGGGCCTTGGTTACAGGCTGGGGTGCATCCAGAATCCAGCCGTGGGGGAAGAGAAGACATTAGGGATAGGGAGTCTCAGGCCCTGCGACCGGCCCAAAAAGGTTGTGGTGATAGGAGGGGGCCCGGCCGGGCTGGAGGTCTCGAGGGTGGCGGCCTTACGAAGACATAATGTAATTCTCTTTGAAAGGGAAATGGAGGTCGGCGGCCAGAACATCATCGCAGGAAAGGCGGCTGGCAGGCAGGAGATAACGGGAGTGACGCGTTGGCTCCTGAGCCAGGTCAGCAAGCTGGATATCGATATGAGGCTTGGTGTGGAGGCGGACGCGGACATGGTCTTCAGGGAGGGGCCCGATGCCGTGGTGGTGGCTACGGGCTCGGTCCCCAAGGAAAGGCCATTTCCCGGCGAATATTCCTCTCCCAAGGTCGTAAGCACCAGGCAGGTCCTCACACGAGAGATCGAAACGGGTCAAAGGGTCCTATTAATTGATCTTGACGGCCACCATCAGGCCACGGGCACGGCCGAGTTTCTGGCGGACCAGGGGAGGACCGTCCACATAATCACTTCATCCCTCTTTGTGGGGGGCAATTTAGGGCCACTCCAGGACCTCTTCCTTACCAGGCAGCGCCTTGCCCGGAAGGGGGTGACCTTTACCCCGGACATCGCCGTCCTTGAGATCCAGGGGACACTGGTCAAGGGCCTCAACGTCTACTCCAACGAGATGATTGATTTCGAGGGATACGACACCATTGTCCTGGCAGCGGGGAGCGTGGCCAGGGACGGGCTATATTTTCATCTCAAGGGGAAGGTCGGGGAGCTCTATCGAATAGGAGATTGCGTGGCTCCGAGGAAGACGGACATGGCGATCATGGATGGTCACAGAATCGGGAGGCTCTTGTGATACCCCGGAGTATCTTGATCTACGCTGGGCACAGGGACGGGGACCTTGAAAGCGATATCCCCGGCCTGATTGCCGAGGCAAGGGATATCATCTCCCAGTGGGGCGGCACGGGGACCGTGACTGCCCTGGTCGTCGGCTCTGTTCCAGAGACGGCCCTTGAGCTCCTGGGCACCTACGGGGCGGACAGGGTCCTTTATGTAAAGAGCGAATCAATAGACTATTTTCACTGTGAGCTCCTGGCTGAAATCCTCTTCAGGATGGCAAAAAGAGATGACCCTTCCTGTATCCTGATGGCCCAGGGACCCGTGACGGCGGACCTCTCCGCGAGATTGGCGGCCCTGATGGAGACGGCGCTGGTGACCAGGGCAATGGATTTCAGGATCAGCAAGGAGGGCATGGGCATTGCCGTCCGGCCCGTGGCCAACGGGTACCTCTTTGAAGAGCTCTCCCTAAAGACCAAAAAGGCCCCCATCATATGTCTTTTGCCCTCGGTCCTTGGCACTCCTGACAAAGACTGGAAAAGGGAGGCCGAGATAGTGGTGGAGCACCTGGATCCGGGATCATACGAGCTCATGACAAGGGTGGCGGAGGTGATCGAGGCGGCTCCTGAGGGGCTGGATTTAGAGGAGGCCGATATCATCGTTTCAGGAGGCCGTGGAGCGGGCAGGGGGGAATCCTTTGATGTAATGCATGAACTGGCGGCCGTTATCGGCGGTTCAGTGGGAGGCACCAGGCCGGTCATAGACTGGCAGACCCTTCCCTTTGACCGGCAGATCGGACAGACGGGAAAGACGGTCACGCCGAGGCTCCTCTTTGCCTGCGGTATATCCGGGGCAAACGAGTTTACGGCGGGCATGGAGAAGTCCGGGCTGGTCGTGGCTATAAACAAGGATCCCAACGCAAGGATCTTTCGTTTTGCCGACCTCGGGGTGATAGGCGATCTCAATGAGGTGATCCCGCGATTGATTGAGGAAATCAAGAAAATGGGGGAGGAGGAATTCTAAGGATTCGAGGGGCCGAGGATTCAAGGGTTCGAGTGAAATGATTATCAGACCATAGGCAAGGTCACAAATAAGTCGTCATGCCCGCGCAGGCGGGTATCCAGTGAAGGTTTTAAACTATGTGGATTCCCAATGCAGTTTATCCCGCACATGATGAAGGGCGGGAATGACTTTAGACATCATGTCCATTTATTTAAGTCGTCCACTATAAATCAGTGAGGAACTGAATTAAACGACTAATGTTGAATGTTAGATGTAACGAATGTCTTCGAAGGGCCGTATCTTTAATATGACGAGATCACTCCGGTTCTTGACAATCTTGTTCTTGCTTATCTCCTGTAAGGCCTGGGCCTATACACAGGAGGATTGCATCGGGTGCCATGGGGAAGGAGGCAAGGGGAGTGCGCTTCACATCTCTCTTATGGAATTTCGGAATTCCGTACACGGTAGTGAAATCACTTGCCAGGACTGCCATAGGGATGTCGTGGACGAGAGGCATGAAGTCATAAAAAGGCCAGGCGCCGTTGATTGTAACGAATGTCATGATCAGGAAAACCTGCACGGCATTTCAGCGAAAAATGGAGAGAGGCCCAAATGCTATTCTTGTCATGGAAAGCATAACATCCTTGGTAAGGATAACAGGGCTTCGATGGTTAACCGGGACCGCCTCAAGGATACCTGCAAGGGATGTCACCCCCAGGAGTGCGGTGAAATAGGGTATCTTGAATGGCTCCCGTCCCTCCAGATAAAATCCCACAGGAAACAGGACTTCAGCGGGGACTATTCAAGGAGCAACTGCATAGGGTGCCACCAGGGCCTTGCCGTTCACGGTGAGGAAGGACCGGTTGACGATCAGGACTGTCATGTATGCCATACGAAACTGAAGGACCGGGAGACCTTGATGGGATATATACACCCGGGTACAAACTCGGGTCCGAGGCCCGTAATCCTTTCCGCGGGGATCGTTTATCAGCTTTTTATCCTGATCCTTTTGTGGGGCGGATACAGATTTGTTGCTAAGAAACTATCCGGGAAGAGGAGGAGATGAACTATTGTTGTCCGCCTTTGACATTCTGCTGATCTGCGTTGCTCTTATCCTTATGATTGCCGGGCTTTCAAGGCGCTGGTCCGCCTGGAGGGCCGGACGCTGGGAAGGACATTCCGGTGATTGGGCTGGTCTTATAATATATCTCCTTGGTCACGGTAAGATCCTTAGGGTCCTGGGACGGGGAATAGCCCATCTCATTGTATTCTGGGGGTTCCTCGTACCTCTGATTGTCATAATCCTGGCCCAGTTCGCTTTCCGGCTGCCCCCTGTTCCGTCACAAATGTTATCCCTGCTGATGGATGTCCTGGGGATCGGCCTCCTGGCCGGGACCCTCTTCTTTCTGATAAGGCGGATAGTATCAAGGGATCCCCTGGGTCCTAAAAGGACCGTAGTGCCCCTTATTATCCTCTTAGGTATCCTGCTGACAGGATTTTTCGCTGAAGGCGCGCGTCTCCGTATCGTGCATCCTGAATTCGCATGGTCGTCCCCCCTGGGATGGATGCTTTCCCTGGGCCTGCCCGCTTCTCCTCTCCTCATGCAGGTAATGATACGCACACACTTCCTGGCAGTGCTCCTTTTGATCGCCGTTATACCCTTCACCTTTTTCCGCCATCTGGCCGCCGCCCCCCTGAATGTCTTTTACAGGAGAAGAGAGGGCAGAGGGAAATTGAGGGACGTCTCCCTTGAGAACGGTCCCCTGGGCGCGAACACGATCAAGGATTTTTCATGGAAGCAGTTGCTGGACGCGGAGGCCTGCGTCTCATGCGGAAGATGCGAGGAGAACTGCCCGGCATATATCTCCGGCAAACCCCTATCTCCCCGGAAGATCATCCGGGATATCCTGGAGGAGGCGGAATCGATGATCCGAAGGGATAAAGGGACGGGTCACGGGTTCGTCCGGCCTCTGACATCCCGGATCACAGAAGACGAGATCTGGTCATGCACCACGTGCATGGCCTGCGTGGAACACTGCCCGGTGTTTATCGAGCCTTTGGATAAGATCATTGACATGAGGAGACACCTTGTCATGGGAAGGGGCAGTCTGCCTCTTGAGGCCAGGCCCATGATAAGGAGCCTCGAGATTTTCGGCGATGTCCAGGGCAAGGGGGTCGCCCACAGGATGGACTGGGCCCTGAACCGGGAGGTTCCCCTATTCAATTCGGGAGACCAGAGGCAGGAGGTCCTTTTCTGGGTCGGGTGCTCGGGGGCCTTCCATCCCAGGTATCAGGAGGTCTCCAGGGCCCTTGTGCACATCTTCAAGTCGGCGGGGGTAAATTTCGGGATTTTAGGTAAGGAGGAGCTCTGCTGCGGGGATCCTGCGAGGCGGGTTGGGGAAGAGGGCCTGTTTATGGAGCTTGCCAGGAAAAATATCCGGTCTTTTAGGGACCTTGGCGTTGAAAAAATAGTAACCCTCTGCCCCCATTGCCTTAACACCCTGAAGAACGAGTATCCCCGGATAGATGGAGACCTCCAGGGGGAAGAGAACAGGAATATTCAGGTCCTACACGCCACCGAATATGTCTGGAATCTTATAACCGAAGGACGTGTTTCCCCAAAATACCCCGTGGGCAAATCGACCGCCATCCAGGATCCTTGCTATCTGGGACGCGTCAACGGGATATACGGGCCTCCCAGGGATATTATCCGGTCCCTGCCAAGTACCAGGCTCAGGGAGTTGAGGCGGCATCATGAGTCCGGCTTCTGCTGCGGGGGCGGGGGCGGTGGTATGTGGCTGCACGAACGGTTAGGGAGGCGCCTGAACGCGATCAGGGCGGAGGAGGTGAAAGAGGCGGGAGTGGATCTCTTGGGCACGGCGTGTCCATACTGTCTGACCATGCTTGATGACGGATTAAAGGCCCTCGAGATGGAGAGGCCGGCCAAGGTGATGGATGTTATAGAGATGGTTGCCCTATCAATCGGGTATAACAGTTTAAGATAGAATAGTGCACGCTCAGAGTAATTAGGCTATGCCATAGAGATCCGGCGCCATTTTTCTCTTCAAGGGGATATCTATTAAAGGGCTGAAGGCACAGGGCACAGGGCTCAAGGAAAGATTTTTTGTCGGGATTTAGCCACGGCCATATCCTTGGCCGTGGCCCTATAAAATTGCGGAGCAATTTTATTATGAGAATCATTGTAGCTGTAAAACAGGTCCGCATGACATACGCGAGGACGGGGATGGATCCTGAGACCCATTTTTTGGCCTCTGAAGACAGTGTGTGCAGGATCAATCCCTATGACGAGGTCGCGATTGAACTGGCCCTGCGTCTGAAGGAGTCACAGGGCGAGGGAGATGTCATAATCCTGACATTGGGGCCGATTATAGCGGAGGAGGAACTCAGGCGATGTATGGCAATGGGGGCTGATGATATTTATCAGATTCAGCCTGAGAATCGGGTTGATGATCCATGGCAAAAATCCCGGTTAATAGCCATGGCCGCAAAGGATCTGGCGGCCGATCTCGTCCTCTGCGGCAAGGAGTCCCTGGACAGGCGGAACGGCCAGGTTGGCGCCTTTATTGCCCATAATCTAAATTTTCCCTTTGTGTCCGCTGTAACGGAGATTTCGATAAAAGAAAATGGACCCCTAAGGGTCCAGAGGAGCGCTGGCCGGGGACTACGCGAAAAGATCGAGTGTCCGTTTCCAGCGGTCTTGAGCGTGGACTTAGGGACCCATGCGCCCCGAATTCCCACATACGAGGCCAAAAGGGCGGCCCGAATTCGTCCAGTCCGTGTCTTGAGATATCCGGTAGAGATACCGGATGCGAAAACGGTGTCCAGGAATATTTCACAGCCAAGGCCACGGCCGAAAAGGGTACCCACGCCGGACAGCCGGCTTACAGCCTTTGACAGGACAGACCAGTTGCTTATGGGCAGCGGCATCGAAAAAAAAGGGACGATCCTCAGGGGCGATACAGGATCCCAGGTCCAGGGGATTGTCGCCTTCCTCAAGGAGCATGGCTTTTTGAAATCCAAAAAATCAACAAAAAAGGATTAGACAAAAAAATCAGAGAAATGCCGGTTGATAAAAGAGGACTGATAGATCGATTGATCGAGGCGGGCCTGAAACCGCCGGAGACCCTGACCCTTATGATAACCAGGGGGTGTAATTCCAATTGCCTGCATTGCCTGCTGGATTGCCGGCCCGCTGAACATGTTAGGCCTGTGGACAGCGGCATCATCAAGAGGATCATAGATGAATTCGCCGGGATAGGGGGAAAGGGCCTCGTAATAACAGGAGGGGAACCCCTGACACACCCTGACTGGATGGAGATCCTCGCCTTTGCCTGCAGCAGGAGAGGCCTGCTGGACGTATGCCTGCAGACCAACGGCGCGCTCATGAGTGACGATGATATCCAGGGCCTGCTCTCACTGCCGATTGACAGGCTATCCCTGCAGATAAGCCTCGAGGGCGTCAATTCCGGGACCCACGATCATGTACGCGGAAAAGGGAGCTTTGAAGCGACAGTGAAGACAATGGGACGGCTCTGCAAGGCGGGATTAGGCGAACGCATCACGGTGGAATTAACTGAGATGAGTCACAATTACGATCAATTGCCCGAGGTGGTTAAACTGGTCCATGATTTAGGCATGGGCCGGCTTGTTAGCGGCACGCTTGTCAAAGGCGGGAGGGCGTTAAGGTCTGATCTGGTGGCCATGCCCGAACCGTCACAGATCAGAGGGCTGATTGAAAGGTATCACACAGATCCTGAATTTCGGGAGATCTATGAGTACATGGGCAACATAGCCGCCATTGAATGGTTTAAGGGCCGGGACAACCCCTGCGATACGCCATGCAGATGTATCAGCACGCCTTTCATAGACTATAGGGGTAATATCTATCCCTGTCTGATGTACCTGAAGGATTCCCTGGCCTTCGGCAATGTCCACGAGCGGCCCCTGGGAGCGGTTATTGCAGAGGCTATTCCCATGTGGGCGGAGCTTCCGGATATCAGCAGAGAACGAGGCACCGTCCTCAATGACTGTGAAGGCTGTCCGGGCCGGCGCCACTGCTCCGGAGGCTGCATGGGGAGGGCCGATCTGGTCCATGACAATGTGATGTCCGTGGAGGATCGCTGTGATTTGAGAAGGGCTGTCTATTCCTGGGAATTGGGAGACAATGAACACACACATATATGAGATTAAGGAGGGGGGGTCCTTATCCTATCGCCTCAGAAGCCCTGTCCATTATCATGAAAGGGGTGGTTCGCTTCACCTGGTCCTTGATTATCCTTTAAAGGCAATGGTACTAAATCCCCTGTGGAGACCTGTCATGGAAAAGCTTGACAGGGAAGGCTTCACGAATTTTAATGAAATCGTCTCCCTGATGGAGGGATCGGTCCCGGAAAATATAGAAGTCTTCCTTAATAACCTTGTCCGGAAGGGTTATCTGGAAGTCAAGGGCTGCCTGAGACTCAAGGAATATCCCTTTGTCTCTGTTATCATACCGGTCAGGAACAGGCCGGAAGAGATCACCGTCTGTCTCGAATCCCTGAGCCGCCTTGATTATCCTCAAGAAAAGACAGAGATCATAGTGGTTGACGACGCCTCGGATGACAACACTGCTGATGCGGTTTCATCATTTCCAGTTCAGCTCGTCTCCCTCAGGGGGCAGGGGGGGGCCTCCTATTGCCGCAACCTCGGGGCTGAAAAGGCCCGGGGCGAGATCCTGGCCTTTCTGGATTCGGATTGCATGGCGGGTCCTTTGTGGCTGAGGGAGCTTGTTCCGGCCTTTATCGATTCATCAACGGGGGCCGTGGGAGGCATGGTAGATTCCTACTTTAATGAGAGGGGCCTGGACCTTTACGAGAAGGTCAGGTCTTCCCTGAACATGGGTCCCTGGCCCAGGAGCTCTCGTGACGGGAATGTATTTTTCTATCTCCCTTCCTGCAGCCTCCTCGCAAGGAGGGACCTCTTCCTGCCTGTGGGGGGGTTCAGGGAGGATATGACAGTGGGAGAAGACGTGGACCTCTGCTGGCGGCTCCAGGACAAGGGATATCACATTGAATACAGGCCCGTCGGCAGGGTCTTTCACAAGCACAGAAACAGGATGAGGCATTTTTGCGCCCGCCGCTTCGATTATGGGACCTCAGAGCCCCTGTTACAGAAATACAATGAAAAGAGGAGCAAAAAAATAGTCTTTCCCATCCCTGATCTCCTCTTCTGGGGATTTGCCCTCTTATCCATTATTTCCGGCAGGCCACTGATTCTGGCCTTGAGCGGGGCGACCCTGTTAACGGATTCCCTTATCAAGCTCGTCAGGATAGTCCGGATGGGTATAGGGATCAGTTACCCCCGGGTCCTGCTCGTTTCCCTCAGGAGCTATTTAGCCTTTATTTACTCCTTATGTACATTCGTCTCCCGCTATTATCTGATTTGGGCCTTCCTTCTCTTTTTTGTCTTTCCCGTCCTGTCGGCGGCGGTCATGGGCGCGCATCTCTTGACAGGCACAGGGGAGTATTTTATGAAAAAACCGGGTCTCAATTTTCCCCTGTTCCTTTTTTATTTCTCCCTGGACCAGATGTCCTATCAATTGGGCGTGTGGTGGGGATGCATCCGCCGGTTTTTTTTCAGGCCAGTGAATCCCAGGATTGTAATAAGATCCTTTTTAAAGGAATCCGTATGAAGGAATCAACAATAAGATTGGCAGGGAAGCTCTTTCTACAGGGGCTTCGTTTTCAGTATTTGAGAAGGACGGGGAGACCGGGGACAATCCAGGCCCTCAGTCTTGAGATTACGCACGATTGCATCGCGAAATGCATCATGTGCAATATATGGAAGATCCCTCATCAGGTGCCCAATCTTCCAATGGAAGACTGGATCCGGCTCCTTTCATCCGACCTCTTTCATGACCTGAGGGAGCTGGATGTCACAGGCGGAGAGCCCTTTTTGAGGAAGGATCTTTTGGATCTCTTTGAAGGCGTTTGCGACCTGAAACAGGGAAATCTGAAAAATCTTCAATCCATTGCAGTAACCACGAACGGCCTCTTGACCCGTCCTGTCCTGGAGACCACTGAAGAGATTCTCAAAAGGCTGGGAAAAACAGGAATTGACTTGGTAATGGTCTGCGCCATGGACGCGATCGGAGAGACCCATGACAGGGTAAGGAACTTTAAGGACGCATGGAAAAGGGTAAACGAGACCGTCCAGGGGCTCAAAATACTCAGAGAGAAATTCAAAAACCTGATAATCGGGTTAAAGACGACCATACTGCCCATAAACGTCGGGGAACTGGAACCCATCGCACAATATGCCGATTCCAACGGCCTGTTCACAATAATCTCACCCTGCATTATCACAAGGGGGCGCTATCTGAACCCCGATCTTGCCAAGGACCTGGCTTTTTCCAAAGGAGATACCCGAAAAATGATCCGGTTCTTTGAGGGAAAACGTTTCAAGTGGAGTTTTCACGGCGACAGCCTGGTGGAATATTTCAAGACCGGAGAAATGAAAAAACCCTGTTCATGCGGTTTTAACTATTTTTTTGTGCGAAGCAACGGGGACGTGTACCCGTGCCCGCTAATAGAGTCCGGGATCGGCAATATTATGGATAGGCCCGTAAAGGAGCTCCTCATGTCCGAAAGGGCGTCACGGATCCGACGAAAAATCGGCAGATTTCCCGAATGCAGGGGGTGCACGGAGCCGGGGCTGGAGCGCTACGCCCTGCCATATGAAGGATTTGCATATCTCTTGCTCCTCCTGAAGATGGGCGGAAAGGAGTTCCTCCAGTTGCATCACCATATGGGGCTTGATAAATATTTGGGTTGAATTCAGGAGAAGAGTAAATATCTTGACAGCCGGCTACTCCAATGTTATATTCCTAAAAGTGAATTTATTTGGGGGTTCCCTATGAAGGATTTTATAAAGGTCATGAAGGCCCTCTCCGATCCCAGTCGCGTCAAAATCCTTAAGATGCTCCAGCACAAGTTGATGTGTGTCTGCGAGCTTCAGGAGGCGCTCAATATTGCACAGTCAAGTGTTTCCAAGCATCTGAAAATACTTGAAGAAGCTGGTCTTGTCGATTACAAAAAGGACGGCCTTTGGGTCAACTATTATCTCACGGACGGGCGAAAATCCCCTTTTGCCTCAA
>CAZGIZ010000093.1:0-18610 GCA_964526655.1 uncultured Desulfobacteraceae bacterium
TCCCTGATCCAATCCCCCAGGGCGGATGCGTGATGGATGATCAGGGGGGTACTGTTCGCAGGCAGGATATCCCTCGAAAGGCCGTAAATAGCGATATTTTTTTGTGTGTTGGCAAAGGTTTTGCCCGTATCCCATGGCGTGGGATGAATGAATCCATGGACGGCCCCCTCTGTCTTGGAATAGGCCCAGGTATCGCCAAATTCTTCCTTCAAACGGCGCATCAATCTGACGGCCTTCAGATTAGTCTCCACATCTATGCCCTTGTTGAAGTTCCTCAAGAGCCTGTCGTCAAAGGCCTCGAAGCCTACTGAAGCCGCGAGGATGACTATACCCACATCCCCGGCAATCAATAACGCCTCCCTCAGCCTGTCCTGGCCTTTCAATAACCAATCCGCTCTTAGAATGAGATTGATCTGCGAAAGCTTAAGCCCTCTTGTAATTGCCTCAGTGAGAAGCTCCGGCAACCGGGAAAGGGGATTTTCATTGATCAGCTCAAAGGGAATCTTTCGACCGTCCTCAGCGTCTGGAAGGGCCTCAATCTGACGCATTACCACATCCATATCCAGCTCACCGACAAAACCCTTGTCTATGGCCACATCGCAGAAACTGCAGCCCTTTAAATGGACTTTGATCTTTTCCCCCTCCTTCCCTTGAATTGAAGAAGGGTAATCGATTTCAACCCATTTCCCCCGGGAAGCGTAGGGGCAGCCGATCTGCTGAAGCGCCTGCCCCGTGGTTATCTTCAGTGGAAAGAGACCTTCATCTCCGATTCGATATATGTTGTCCCACCTCACTGATGTCAAGAATCTCTTATCCCAGGTCTTTTCAATATTCCTTGTTATTAGGCCGTTTTTTCCGAGAAAAAGTAAGCCGGGAGCCTTTTCCCATTCTTTTGTATCCAGCCCCCTTAAAAGGGCAACGGCCTGTTCCGCCGGCCCGTGGAGAGAAAACGAAAAGGCATTTGAAAGACCCTGGAATCGATGGGGATATTTTTCCCAACCGGTCTCTCCTAAAAAATCGACATCGGACTGGGGGCCCGCGAGTATGGTGACCGCACCCTCATTCTTGAGTTCCTTCGCAAGGGAGAAGAGGTCTTCGCGACCGCTTAAGGTGGAAAAACCTATGATCGGTCTTTCATTGCCGAAATAATCCGCCATTGCTTTTTTTACAATGTTCTTATCATCTTCCCGTGAAACAGCGACGACAATGCACTCATAGGGTGTGTTTTCCTCTATGATAGTGGCGGCCATCTGAGGCCCTAACATCCCGTAGGTCTCTCCTTTGAAATAGCTCGTAATGATTGCCATTCGTTTTTTCATCTCAGGATACCCAATTAAAAATAATAAAGCCGGCGTTGGGTTCGGTGTCTATTAAATATAAACATATATCCCATATCTTCCCCTTTTTCCAATTCAAAACCCAATTCAGATTTGTTTTATTGCTCCACACTTACTATCCTTGCCATTTGATACACCATGATTTATATTATATACATCGAATTTGAGTAATATCCTATTTGGATTTTTTTCAACGTAATTATTATTCCGGGAGGTCATTGGATTCCATGCTTACCCAGGGCGAGCGAAAAAGGTATGACAGACAGATCATGATCAAGGAGATAGGCGAAGAGGGCCAGGAAAAGCTCAAGGGAGCGAAGATATTCCTGGCCGGGGCCGGCGGCCTCGGATCTCCCCTTTCAATATATCTTGCGGCCGCGGGCATCGGCGTTATAAGGATCGCAGACCATGATCGGATTGAGCTCAGCAATCTCAACAGGCAGATCCTCCACTGGGATGAGGATATTGGAAGAAAAAAGGTTGATTCAGCGAGGGACAAGCTGAGCAAACTCAATCCATCCATAAAGATTGAAGTGATCAATGAGACGATCACCGAGGATAGTGTGCTGGAAATGATAGAGGGCTGTGACGGGATCGCCGATGCTATGGATAACCTGCCCACAAGATATGTCCTGAACCGGGCCGCCATTGAAAAGGGAATTCCATTTTTTCACGGGGCCGTGAGCGGCATGGAAGGGCGGGCCATGACAATTATCCCGGGCAAGAGCGCCTGTTTGCGGTGTCTATACCGGGGGCCGATACCAAAAGAAAAATTTCCCGTAATAGGCGTCACCCCGGCCGTCATAGCCTCTATACAGGCCACGGAGATTATAAAATATATCGTGGGAATGGGAGAGCTTTTGACCGACAGGCTGTTTATCTACGACGGAATGAACATGGAATTCAATAAGTTCATCATCAAGCAGAATCCTGAATGCGACCACTGCGGTCGTGGGACAAGAAAGGAGAATAACCAGTGAGTGTAACTGTGAATGTTCATAAGACTCATAGACAATTTACAGGTGGGCAGGAGGAAGTGGAAGTCGAAGGCCGGACTGTGGGAGAGTGTCTGAAGGATCTGGTCCGGCGATTTCCGGATCTCAAGGAGGCGATCTTTGACAAAAGAGGCCGTTTACTTAATGTTATTGAGATCTACGTCAATATGCAGAGCGCATATCCTGAAGAGCTGGCCAAAAAGGTAAAAGATGGAGATAAGATCAATATATTAGTGATGCTTTCGGGTGGATAGGATATACGTGTAAAACGAAAAACGGCGGTTCCCTTATTAAAAGGAAACCGCCGTTTTTCATTTATTCTTACATCTGGGCCAATAGGGCGGCACCCTCTCTCCCTGCCAGGGACTGCCTTTCAGCGGCAAGCCTCTTTTTATCGGTGGCGACTTCATCGGCATCGATATATTCGATGGCATGCACATCGCAGAACCTGGCGCACTGTGGATCGCCGTCGCAGAGGTCGCACTTGAAGACCTGTTTATCTATGGTATTAAAGCTCATGGCGCCGAAGGGGCAGACAGCCACACAGGCGCGGCACCCTATGCAAACATCATAATCGACCATTACCCTCGCCATATCCTCATCGCGAGAGATGGCCTTGACAGGGCAGACATTCATGCAGGGTGCGTCCTGACACTGCTGGCACGACATGGGGACATATAGCCCTTCCGCTTCCCACTTCATGACCTTTATACGGCTTCTCATGGGGTTTAGAACGCCGTCGTGCTTCGCTGAGCAGACCATCTCGCATGTCCTGCAGCCCGTGCATTTTTGATAATCTATATATAGGACTTTAGCCATTGATTTCCTCCTCTATTTTTATTTTACACAAGATGGGACGGTTCATTTTCGAGATCGAGCTCTTTAAGCGTCTCGGGCTTGGGGACGCCGTCTTTATCAAGCCCCTTATGCTCGTAAAATTCATCGATCATCTTGATGAATTTCTCCTTGTCAAGGACCCTTCCGACGACATCCGGCGCTCCGCGCCTGCAGGGTTCGTCAAAGTAACGATGGTTGAGCATGTCTCCCTTTTTGAGGTCATCTCTCTTCAGTCCCTCTCTGAGTTGATACATCCTCTCCACCATGTTGCACCTTCTTGCCACGTCCCAGATCTCTTCAGGCGTCATTTCAAGGCCTGCATTATAATAGAGTACCTTGGCCCAGTCCTCAAAGTTTGGAAGGGTGGCGCCCAGGAAAGTGGTGTGATATTTGCAGATACCCAGACAATCCACGGCCATATAGCAGTTTTCCTGCCAGAAGACCTGCCATGGCTTGCCTTCATAGTGGGTATGTTCAGAACTCAAGGGCCCGTCATAGGGAACCGGGCTGCCATAGATCCTCCTCAGGACCTCTTCCGGAAGGTGGTAGAGGTCGATCGCCGGCCTGCTCCTCAGGTGATCAGAGCCCCTTGAGGCCGTCGCAATATTCAGGGCGAGACCGGGCGTCCCCCTTTCGTCGGAATGGAGGTTGCTCATCCCCTTTACCTGGATCAGGTAGTCAAAGGAATTTTTTCCGATCTTTTCCGAGGCCTGTATGCCGCCCTCGGCAAGGAGATCGCCCAGATAGCCTTTTCTGAAGACTATGCGGTCGATCATTTCAATTACCGCCTCGTCGTTACCGAACCTGAGATCCACACCGTCAGTATCCTTGGAGGTCAGGATGCCCAATTCATAGAGCTCCATGGCCCAGGATATGAGGCTTCCAATTTCAAGATTATCCACCCCGTACTGGTCAACCAGATGGTTGGCCGTTAAGAGCGTGACCGCACGGGGCGTGTCCGTCTCGCTGCAAAAAGCTCCCTGGGAGGTGTATTCCGGCCCCTCATCGTATTTGCCGGAATAGTCACCGCCCGGGACCTTGTATTGGGCGCGGCAATGGACCTGACAACCGTAGCAGGCCGTCATATGGTAGGGCCCCATTGTCTCCTCGGCAATTTCATCCAGGCTTTCCGGCTCGATTTCGTCCGCGTATTCGCACTGATTGTACTGGAAATTCCTGGTCCTGATGCCTCCCCAGGAGTTGGTCGCGCCCCAGATAAAGGGGGTTCCAAGTGTTCCCATGGTCTGGTTGACCTTGGCGCTCGTAATCTGATCAATAAAGCGTTTATTGAATTCAATCGCTTCTAGGGGGTGGGCGATTTTGATATCCATGGTACCCCTGGCGGCCACGGCCTTGAGGTTCTTGGCCCCCATTACGCCTCCCGCCCCGCAACGGCCTGCGGCGTTTTTGATCCCTGTCATCACGTTGGCATAGGCAACGAGATTTTCGCCTGCCTGGCCGATTACAGCGGATTTAACCTCTTCATCACCCAGATCCTGGCGAATGGCCCACTGTGTGTCGGTCACCGACATACCCCAGATATCACGGGCGTCCCGGATCTCGATCTCACCGTTGTGGATGTAGATATAGACAGGGTGCTCCGCTTTTCCTGTAACAAGCACGTGATGGAATCCGGCATGGGCCAGTTCCGGAGTAAAGAACCCGCCCATGTTCCCGCTGCTTAATAACCCGGTGAGGGGCGACTTGGTCATCACGTCGCACCTTCCCGTGCCTGATGCCAGGGTCGCGCACAGGATACCCCCAGCAAATAATACGACATTGTCCGGACTATAGGGATCAACTCCCTGTTTTGTGTAGTTTAAAAGCAGATAGGCATTTAATCCCCTGCCGCCCAAAAATTTTTTCCTGACATCGAGCGGAATGGGTATCGCCCTTGTTTCACCAGTGGTTAGATTAACATATGCAATTTTTCTATTTAACGGCATATCATTTTACCCCCTTCTGTTTTAACACCTCTTCAGCTAATTTCTTGTTTGCTTCCCATACAGGTCCCCTGATTCTGGGGAAACCCTTTTTGACCCAGGCAATCCGCCATTCCGACTTACACACAGGGCACTGGATGGTCTTATCGCCGGGCTTAGGTTCAAGCCTTCCCATGCATGTGGGATTTAGACACCTGACTTTGCCGTAAGTCCTTGTCTTTCTGAGACTTTCAGCCGTAGACATTCCTTTGTCTTCTGTTGCCATCTCTATACTCCTTTCTATAAAAAAAGATACATCATGGTTATCGGAAGATATAAGGCCGATTTGGCGTTGAATGGATATATGCGGTGTGATTATCCTCCGATAGTATTTTTGAATGCGCTGATTGTGTTCACTATTATGAACTATTTTTACCTATTAATTATAACACCTCCCTCTTTTTTGTCAACATTTTAAGAATATCTTACTGATAATGTTGTCAATTTCAATAAGCTTATGTCTGTATTGTTTGTTCTCTATGATGAACTATAATGTTCTGTTGAATCTGTTTTTCGGCCCTGTGCCATGGTGAGAGCTTCATAATGGTATCCCCTATGTTGGCCTTTCTGCAATTTGGACAGAACTTGAGATAATCGTCCTTGAACGTCTTATGGATCTTTCCCATAAGGGGCTCAGGCACAAAAAGCGCGCCGCACCTGCTGCATGATTCCAGCTCTACGGACCTGATCTCCTGCTTTCTGAAGGCCTGGGCGAACCTCCTGGGGCTGAACTCGTGTCTCAATTCAGCAGCGTCTTCTGGACAGGTCTTAACGCAAGAGCCGCAACAGATGCATTGATAATGGGAGTATTTGAATATGCGAAGGTTTCCTACATCATCGGATTCAAGCGTGCCCGTGGGGCAGCTCAATACGCAGGATGCGCAGCCAGTACATTTTCGCACATCCATCCGTGTCCTTACAAAGAGAAAAACAACAGCGAATATCATTAATTCGCCGCTTAATACATGTATGGTCCATATATTGTTCGCGAAAAAATCTATGGAATCCAGTGTCCCATGGGCCAAAGAATATCCGGTGGCAAAGGGCAGGGCCGCGATGACGATTATGATGTAGTCCGAAATGGAGGTATTCATCCTCACGCCCTTTATCGAGGCGTGCCTCACAATGAAAAATATGGCCAGGGCCAATACAACAATGGTCATCCAGTCGGCCCACTGATCAGGCAACGCGGACCAAGACCATTCCAGGCTGGATTCTTCCCACAGTGATATGTGACCGGCCAGCCATATGGGCACGACAAACAGGCAGATGTGGAAAATATATCTAAGGGACGCATAAAGTGGTCTTTTTAGTACCGCGATATGAAAGGGTATGAAAACGCGTGCAAAGGTCAGGGAGATGCTGCCTCCTTCGCCCTGGATATTTTTGCGGTTTTTTATTATGGATGTGACGAAAAAGATTATCCGGGCGAGAATCCCGACACATAAGATTAAAAAGACAATCTTTAACAGGGGCCCTTGAATGAAGGTATCAAAATCCATCCGGTTTATCCTCGGCATGGGGGACTTAATTGAGTGGAAGCCGTTACATTAAGGACGCGGCTGCAGCGAGATGGTATCTGCAGGCTATCATGAAATCTGTTCCCAAGGCTTCACAGTGTGTTTATGATCAATATCCCCTTCGTGTCCATGTTCATTATCATGAACTGGGTAAAAGAAAAATATCACATACAAGCCTTTTGTCAAGAAAAAAAAGAGTATTTATAGATACTTATATCATCATTGACATATATAAAAATATGTTGACAATATAAAAATAAAGGGGGTAGATTATTTAAAAAAGTTCATCATGGCGAACAATGACCAGTAAATATAAAGCCCCTGCCGTCCAGAAGGCATTTCAAATATTAAAACACATCTCAGACGCCGACCGGGGATTAAGTATCAGTGATCTGGCAAAGGCCCTTGGCATAAGCAAGGGGACGGTCCATGGAATAACCTCCATTTTGGAAGAGATAGGCGCAATCACGAGAGACAGGTCCACAAAGAGATATGAGCTCGGCCTGACACTCTTTGAGCTGGGCCGGCGGGCCTATTCGCATATTGATCTGAGGGAGATGGCGAGACCCGTCATGGAGGGACTCATGGAACGGGTAAAGGAGACTGTCTTTTTGGGCACACTGAATGGAAGACACGTGACGATCCTGGACGTTGTCGAGCCCAGGCAGGATTTCAAGATTACCGCTCCGATCGGCACCTCCATCGCCTTTTTTACTCCTGCGACCGGAAAGGTCTTTCTATCTATGATGAATGAAGCCGAGGCACTGGAGAAGATTAGGGATGAGAAGCTTCCGAGGTACACGGACAGGTCCATAACAGACCCTGATCAATTTCTCGAGGAGGTGATAGCGGCCAGGGAAAAAGGGTATGCCACGGACGATGAGGAATATATCTCGGGTGTCAGGGCCATTGCGGCTCCCATCAATGGAGAGAAGGGCCGGCTGGCGGCTATCTGGGTCGTTGGTTTTAAGGCGAGCCTTAACGAGAACAAGATGAAGATACTGGAGGAGGCCATCAAGGAGGCGGTTGAGGCCATCAACCTCAGGATCAAGGAACAATCCGGATTGCAGGTAGGTGAGTAGGGAAGAGATAGACACACCCTTCCCCGGTTTATTCAGGATGCACCATACTCCGGGGTCCATAGCCCCTGTCGGCTGACCAGTCTTTTGGCGGGATAATCCTCTCATAATCATCCAGCCTTCCCAGATTACTGAGACGGTCTATAATCAACTGCCAGGCACATTCCACTTCCGGATTAATTTCACACCTGCCGTTTTTCGACCCCCCGCAGGGGCCGTTGAGGAGTCGTTTGGCACAACGCGTCACCGGGCATATGCCTCCCGTATAGGAGAGGATACACTCACCGCAACCGTGGCACTTCTCTTTCCAGGTGCCTGGTTCGTCCAGGGCACCCAAAAAGGTGGTGTTGAGGGCGGGGATAACAGGTATCTTATCGAAGACACTGACAAGGGTCTGGACACCGGCGCCGCAGGCAAGGGATAAAATGGCATCGACATCAGGCGGCACCTCCAGGTAATTTTCCAGGAGGTCTTTCTCGCATTGTCTCAGGACAGCTCCCACCTCGAATTGGGTCGAACCGGTTTCCAGAGAATCCTTGCTTATAAGTTCATGGACCAGCCTATCAGCCGCCTTCTCCCCTCCCGAGAGACAGACAGATACACAGCTCCCGCATCCAATAACCATGACCTTATTAAATCCCGATATGGAAGAGGCGATCTCTTCAACAGGCTTTAGATTTCCCACTATCATAGTGCCGCCTCCTTTATTTCATTTTTTATTTCATTTGCGCCGTTTTTGAGACGCTTCCATGTGGATAATGGGAGTATTTTTCGATGCTCAGGGCAGAGGATTTCCACATCCTGCTTGAGTTTATTGTTGAGGGTCTCCCCGAAATTGGACGTATAGATAGGCTCGCCGCATACCTTGCAGCGGACAAGCTCCATGGACACCACTTCATCCCACTCGCTTTTTAGGAGGTGCTGAAATTCAACCGCCTTCTGGGGACAGATCCTCCAGCAGTTTCCACACCTCGCACAGAGTGTCATATTGTGCTTCAAGGTCCTTTTCGCTCCATGGTCCTCATAGTCCAGGGCGTTGGCCGGGCAGTTTTGCACACAGGCCAGACAGCCATTACAGTTTTCGTTTACTTTGAAAAAAGACATATGTTTTTCCCTTATCTCCCGCTCGGGCATTGGTAAACAGGGTTCTCTTTTAAAAAACTTATCGATGTTTCACATTGCCCTTGCGTATATTCCTTCGCGCCCATTAGGCCGCCATGTGGCGGAGTACATTATAGTACTTCCCTGATGATTCTTTCAGCCGCTGGTAGTTCAGAAAAAGGTCATCCACATAGGTCAGGGCACCGGTTTCACATACGCGAACGCACTCTGGATCTCCATTACACAGGTCACACTTGAAGGCCGTCCCAAGATCGGCGTCAAAATTCATGGCGCCGAAGGGGCAAGCCGAAACACACATCCTGCATCCTATGCAACGTTTTTTATCAATCATCACACCATCTGTGTCCGGGTCCCTGAATATCGCTTCTTCCGGACAGACGGCCATGCAGGGGGGATTTTCACAATGTTGACAAGTAGTTGGAAGATAAAATTCCCCATCGTCTCCTCCGGGCAGGACCCGGATACGCGACTTTTCCAGGTTATCCGTGTTATGGACACGGGCGCAGGCCGCTTCACAAAGGCCGCACCCATTACATTTCAGGGGATCAACATTGAGTTTTTTACAGGTCATTGTTAGCTACCTTTCCCTTTAAATTATCTTCAGCGCATTATGTACTATTTCTTTTTTAGACCCTTATCTATGTTCACAATAAAGAACTTATATTTTATATATATTTTAGTGACGAGAATAGATTTGTCAAGTCATTTTTTTAACAAGTCCACAAAAAAACATAAATAATAGTAATTTCAATTATATATGGTATATAACAAAATATTGAAATAGTATTATAAAATTCATCAAGGTGAACGATGGATAATATATTTGTTCATAATAGAGAACTTATAATATTTTTATAAGTGAAACTTTGGATCCTTTTATTGAATATCTGATCCATCAAAAAACAAATAATTTTCCAGGAGGATTTCTTTAATATACGGAAAAAGGGAAAAAACATATGGAGGGTGTAAAGAGAATGTTTTCAATTGATTGGCAATAATATACAGGGTTAGATTATGTCAAATGGCATTAAAATGTGCTAATGAGAGGACAATTCAGGTAAGTAGCTACGGCCTTAACAGGATTCAATATCTCAGAGATCAATAATATCTGAGACATTCAATTCCAGCATCTTCAGGCTCGCAAGTATTCGGGCAGTGTTTCTTTTGAGGGCCGGAAACTGATCCGAAAGGGTAGAGACCTCGATTGCGGTTTTTTTCATTGACTGGATCTTTTCGTCAAGCATTTTTACATCTATCTTTTCTTCCATAGCGGAATTTCTCCTGTTTCAGTGTGATTCTCTCAAGTCCTTGAATCGCTTAGCCTTTACCTCATATCTGGGGAGGGTCCCGAAGTCATGAAATTCCAGGTTGTACCCGAGATTTGTATTCAGCCTCAACTGGTCTTTGAGCCGGGCCTCAATATCCTTTTGGCTGCCTTTGGCCTCGGGCATCAATTCCACCCGAAGGGTAATGGAATCGACTTCCCCCCTCTTTTCCACGATCACCTCGTACTCATCACCCAGGCCCTTGATGCCCCTTACCACCTCCTCTATAGCGGAAGGCGCGAGGAGGACTCCCTTCACCTTGGTGATATCGTCTGCCCTGCCGATGACGCCCCCCTTGATAAGCCTGTAACTCCTCCCGCATGGGCAGGGTTCCGAATCCCACTGGATAATATCTTTTGAATCAAAACGGACGCAGGGCATTGCCTGACGGTCCAGGGCCGTTATGATCATCTTTCCCTTTTTACCCGGTTCGTGAATGATCTCCCCTGTCTCAAGATCCTCTATTTCTACCAGGAAAAATGCCTCGTTGACGTGAAGTCCTCCGGGCTGCTCAGCACATTCATAGGACCATGCCCCGATTTCAGTGGCGCCCGCGTGGTCAAAGACCTTGGCCCCCCAGGCCTCCTCCATCCTCTTCTTGGTGCTGGGGATACTGGCCCCGGGCTCACCGGCGCAGGTTATCTTGTTGATTGTGAGGGAGGATGGGTCAATGCCCATCTTGGATTGGGCGGTGGCCGCCATGCCCAGGACATATGTGGGGGTGGCCATCATCCCGGTCGCCCTGAGTTCCTGGATCTTCAGGATCCGTGACTTCGTGTCCAGGACACCTCCCGGCACGACCTCGCATCCTATCTTTTCGGCCGCGTAGTGTCCGGCCCAGAAGGCAACGAAAATATTATAGCCGAAGGGAAGGAACACCCTGTCAGATGGGCGGTAGCCCTGGGACCACAATATAAAGGACCAGCACTCGGCCCACCACTCCCAGTCCTGCCAGGTGTCGGGCTGGTAAACAGGCTGGCCCGTGGTGCCGCTTGTCTGGCGGTACTCGACCACGTCCTCGAGGGGAACGCAGAGGCCGTCGCCGTAAGGGAAGGGGTCCTTTCGCTGTATGTCCCGCAACTGGGACTTTTCCACCTTGGGGATGCGGCTTATGTCATCAAAGGAACGGATATCGTCAGGCCCTATTCCCGCCTTCTCGTAGAGGGATCTGTGAAACTTTGAATTGTCATAGGCCCATTTGAATATCCGCTTGAATTTTTTAAACTGGAGGTCCCTGATTTTTTCAGGATGCATGGTCTCCAGCAAGGGGTTCCAGTATCTCTCATTCTCAATCATGACGAATCCATCCCTTTAAGGTTAATATATGATTATTGGGGATCATCTACCAGCATTCTGTTCAAGTCAAGCAAGAAAAGGAATTAATATTGGTGAATCAAGGACAATCTTATTTGTTTACAAGCCTGAAGAGCAGGCTCTCGTGGAGCTGGATGGCCTTGTTAGGGCACATCTCATGACAGCAGTAGCACCGGACGCACTTTTTTTCATCAATAAAAGCATATGACTCACTCAGGACACGGATCGCCCCCACGGGACAGGCGTCGCGACAGGTCCCGCAGGCGGTGCATTCATCTCTCTTTACGAGGGGTCTGACCGACATCCCGGTCTTAAAGAGAGGTGACAGGATCTTCTGCCACCATGAGAGGGAGCCAAAGCCGGTACCGTCAAAAATCGTCCTTGGCAACAGGTAGTCCGGGACCCTCAGATCGCTCACCTCCGCGCCCGAAAGCCGGATATCCTCAATGCGGGTGGGATACAGACCCCGTTTTTCCGCCTCCATCAGGACGGGATTGTCCTCCGGTCTGAGGCCGATTATCTCTCCTGCAACCACATCCAGTGCCAGGGGATTTCTGGAGGCAAGAAGCAGTCCCACTTGCCTTGGGACGCCCGAGGCGCCGGGGCCTTCCCCCTCCATTGCCATTATGGCGTCCATGATGGATATCCGTGGGGAGACATATTCAGAGAGATCAAGGAGCATATTAGCGAAGTGCTCCTTTTCACGGAGTTTTGCGTGATAGCCCGCTTTCAAAAGACCGGGTATGACTCCGAAACTATTTTTGACCGCCCCGGTCATATGCATAAAGGCATGGGTCTTCAGTTTACAGAGGTTGAAGACACAATCGGCCTCTACCACAGGGGTGATGATCTCAAAGCGTTTGATAAATCTGCCTTCAGGATAGGAGATCGTCCTGTGCGTGGTGTCAAGATTTAATTCAACATCAAGACCTTCAAGGGCGGAGGACAGGCCACAGGCCTCATAGAATCTCAAAAGGGTCTTCTGGTTATGATTGAATCCACCCGGGCTGTCTGCGATGAGGGGGTTCGCTCCAGCCCCCTTTATCATCTTGGCCACGGCCGCTACAACCGCCGGATGCGTAGTAACTGCGGTTTCAGGCCTGCGGGGAGACAGGAGGTTTACCTTGAGGACTATTTTTTCACCGGGCCTGACAAGGGCATCGATGCCGCCCATCATGGTCATCAGGTCGCTCAGCTTTTCCTCGATATGCTCATAGTCTGGGCACTTTACAATATATACCTCATTTTCCATATCCAAATCCCTTGTCAGTGACTCCCATTTTCTTAATAAAATTATTACAAAATTTAATATATTACAAGCAAGCAATAACCAAAACAATTTTATTCCTGAACATGAATAGATTCTTGAACCGGGTCAGGATTGATATAGCTTGATCTTTGGAGAAATGTAGTATTGGAGTGCTTTTTATCGAAATTTCTTCAGTACCCCATCACTCCGGCACTCCAGCTTATCAACATAGAGCCAAACTCTTGACACAAAAATACAATTCCCATATCCTCCACTAACAGGGGTCGGCATTCGTTCATTGTTTTTTCATTTTTTAAAAATAAGGTAGGTTGCGGGAAACCAGAAGTCGGGCCTACTTATGATATAGTACTTTTCAAGTGTATATGCCACCGACCACTGAAAACGGACAACTGACACTATAAAACAGGTTATCAACCAAAAAAATCTATTTAGCCGCATTATATGTCCTATGAGCGGATAAATGCGTCGGGGTGACTAATGACTGAAAAAATAACCGGCTCTGTCATGGTGATCGGTGGCGGCATCGCCGGGATGCAGGCATCCCTGGACCTCGCGGATTCAGGTTATTTCGTGCACCTGATCGAATCTTCATCAGCCATCGGCGGTATGATGAGCGGGCTTGACAAGACCTTTCCCACCAACGACTGCGCCATGTGAATCATTTCCCCCAAACTGGTCGAGGTCGGCCGGCACCTGAACATAAACCTGATCACCTGTTCCAGGGTCGAAAAGGTGGAGGGTTCCAAAGGCAGCTTCAGGGTGACCGTCCTGAAAGACCCCAGATATATAGATGAGTCCAAATGCACGGCCTGCGGCGACTGCGTTGATGTATGCCCCGTCTCATTACCCAATGAATACGATCAGGGCATGGATGCAAGGAAGGCCGTGTTCAAACGATACGCCCAGGCCATACCCGGGGCCTACGCGATCACCAAGCGGGGCGTATCCCCATGCAGGGCGACGTGCCCGGCCCATATCAGCGTCCAGGGATATATAGCGTTGACAGGGCAGGGCAGGTACAGAGAGGCACTCAAGCTCATCAAGGAGGAGAATCCACTGCCCGCCATATGCGGTAGGGTGTGCCACCATCCCTGCGAGTCTGCCTGCACGAGGGCGCTTATTGATGAACCCGTGGCCATCGATTTTATAAAAAGATTCGTGGCGGATCTGGACCTCAATTCCGAGACCCGCTATGTCCCGGAAATCAAGGCAAGGAAGGAAGAAAAGGTCGCCATTATCGGTTCGGGTCCCGCAGGCCTCTCCTGCGCCTTCTATCTCGCGAGGGAGGGCTACAGTGTCACAATCTATGAGAAGCTCTCTGTGCCGGGTGGCATGCTCGCCGTGGGGATACCGGAATACAGGCTCCCAAAAGGGGTGATAGAAGCGGAGATCCAGGTCATCAGGGACATGGGGGTGGAGATAAAGACCGGCGTGGAGGTAGGCATTGACCTTACCATAGGGCAGATCAGGGAGGAAGGTGCAAGGGCGATTTTTCTGGGGATCGGCTCCCATGTCTGCAGGATGATGGGAATCAAGGGAGAGGAGCTTGAGGGGGTCAGATCCGGCCTGGACTTTCTGCGGGACGTGAACATGGGCAAGGATGCCTCCCTGGGGGATCGCGTGGCCGTGATCGGGGGCGGCAATGTGGCCATGGATGCGGTCAGGACCGCGCGGAGGCTGGGGTCAAGGGAGGCCTTTGTAGTCTATCGCAGGGGAATGGAGGAGATGCCCGCGAACGAGGAGGAGATCGAGGAGTGCAGAGAAGAGGGCATCGAGATAATGACACTTGTAAATCCGGTCCGGATCATCGGCGAAGAGGGTCGGGTGAAGGCCATTGAATGCGTAAGGATGGCCCTGACCGAACCTGACCGTAGCGGGCGGCCGCGTCCGGAGCCCCTGGAGGGATCGGAATTTACCATGGATGTTGATTGCGTCATCCAGGCGGTAGGCCAGGAATCCGACTGGTCGTGTCTTGGTCCTGAGTGCGCATGCACCCTCAGCGAGATGGGCGCCGTGAATGTGGATCCCCTCACCCTGCAGACGGACGATCCTGATATTTTTGCAGGCGGTGACGCGGTCATGGGGCCTGCTACGGTGATCGAGGCCATTGAAGCAGGCAAGCAGGCGGCCCTGTCCATGGACCGGTATATCAGGGGCCTGGATCTCAGGGAAGGCCGTGAAAGGGCCTATGATGCTGTCAGGGATGTCCCGGTGGAGGGTTATGACAGGATTTCAAGGGAGAGGATGCGACGGCTGGGGCCGGAAGAGAGGACAGGGAATTTTCGGGAGGTACAATTAGGTTTTACTGAAGAGCAGGCGTTGGCCGAGGCCCGGAGGTGCGTCTCCTGCGGGGTATGTTCTGAATGCTACCAATGCGTGGATGCCTGCAAGGCAGGGGCCGTGACCCTTGAGACACATGAAAGGAAACAGGAGAAACTTGATCTGGAGGTGGGCTCCATTATCCTGGCGCCCGGTTTTATACCTTTTGATCCCTCCAGATACAGTGAATACGACTACCTGAAAAGCCCTAACATTATCACTTCCATGGAGTTTGAGAGGCTCCTTTCCGCCTCAGGTCCGACCCAGGGCCGTGTCTTGAGGCCCTCCGACGGAAGGGAACCCGGGAAGATCGCCTGGCTGCAGTGCGTCGGGTCAAGGGACTTCCATAAATGCGACAACGGCTACTGCTCCTCTGTCTGCTGCATGTACGCCATAAAGGAGGCCGTTATCGCCAAGGAGCATGCGGGTCCAGGACTGGACTGCGCCATCTTCTTTATGGACATGCGGACCCACGGAAAGGACTTTGAGAGGTATTATGATGAGGCCAGGGACAGGCACGGGGTCCGCTTTATCCGCTCCAGACCGCCAATGGTCGAGACTGTGGAAGGCCGGGATGAACTCATGATTCCCTATATCAATGAGGAGGGGAAGAGGGTAAGGGAGTTTTTTGATATGGTGGTCCTGTCCGTGGGAATGGAGATATCCGATGAAGCGGCGATACTTGCACAGAGGCTCGGCATTGATCTCACCGAGGGTCGATTCAGCTTTTCCAATTCCTTCCATCCGGTGAGCACCACAAGGGAAGGGATATTCTCCTGCGGCGCCTTCCAGGGGCCCAAGGATATCCCTCAATCGATCATTGAGGCAGGGGCCGCCGCAGCAGGTGCAGGGGCCCTGCTAACGGCCGCGCGAGACAGTCTCACAAGGAAAAGGGAGTTGCCTTTGCAGATTGATGTGCGGGGTGATAGGCCCAGGATAGGCGTCTTTCTATGTCACTGCGGCATCAACATCAGCGGTGTGGTGGACATTCCCAGATTGCAGGAATACGCGGCTTCCCTCCCCTATGTGGAGTATGTGACTGATAACCTCTATACCTGCTCCCAGGACACCCAGGAGACCATGACCAGGATAATCATGGAAAAGGGCCTCAACCGTATCGTGGTTGCCGCATGCACGCCCAAGACCCATGAGCCGTTGTTCAGGGAGACCATGGCAGGGGCGGGGCTGAACAGCTACCTGCTGGAGATGGCCAATATACGCAACCAGGACTCCTGGGTCCACAGGGAAGATCCACCCATGGCCACTGAAAAGGCTATGGACCTGGTCCGGATGGCAGCGGCCAAGGCCGCCCTGATGGAGCCCCTTGAGGAGGCCGAGCTGGAGGTCAATCAGAGGGCCCTTGTAGTAGGGGGCGGCATATCAGGGATGACAGCGGCCAGGAATCTTTCGGAACAGGGCTATTACGTCGATCTTGTAGAGCGTTCTCTTATCCTTGGCGGGCAGGCCCTGAGGCTCTTCAGGACCTGGAAAGGGGAAGATATTCAGGAAGGCCTCAAGACCATGATCGGGTCCGTCGAGTCTGATGAAAAAATCAGGGTCCATCTCAATACCAGGCTTAAAGAGGTAAAGGGATTTGTAGGGAACTTCACCACTACCCTTGAGACGGGTGGTCATAAAGAGGAGATAGGCCACGGCGTCGCCATTATCGCGACGGGGGCCAAGGAATTTAGGCCCCGGGGGTATCTCTACGGTGAAGACGAAAGGGTCCTCACTCACCTCGAACTGGATGAACGCTTTATGAGAAAGGACACTTCCCTGAAGGATATACGGACAGCGGTCTTTATCCAGTGCGTGGGATCAAGGGAGCCGGAAAGGCCCTATTGTTCGAGGCTCTGCTGCACCCACTCCATTGAGAGCGCGCTCCGGCTGAAGGAGCTCAACCCTGAAATGAAGATCTACGTCCTCTACAGGGACATCAGGACCTATGGTGAAAAGGAGTACCTCTACAGGGAGGCCCGCCAGGCCGGAATTCTATTTATCAGGTTTTCAAGGGACCGGAAGCCGGAAGTTACGTCAGGGGCCGATGGCCTGAAGATACAGGTAATGGACAGGATCCTGGGCAGGAGGGTTGTGATCAGGGCGGATCTCCTTGCCCTGGCAACAGCCATTGTCCCCGAGGAGAACGAGGATTTAGCACAGTTATTCAAGATACCCGTGAATGAAGACGGGTTCTTCATGGAGGCCCACGCGAAGCTGGGTCCCTCGGAATTCGCCGTAGACGGGCTCTTCCTTGCCGGTATGGCCCACTACCCGAAATCCATTGATGAATCCGCGGCACAGGCCCTTTCCGCCTCATCCAGGGCGGTCGCGCTCCTGTCACGGGGGTCTGTCCGTGTGAGCGGAACGGTAGCGAGGGTAAATAGACATGACTGCACGGGCTGCGGGGTATGTGTTGATATATGCCCATACCAGGCGTTGTCCTTTGTCACTGAGGGGGCCATGGCAGGCAGGGCGGAAGCCAATCCCATCCTCTGCAAGGGCTGCGGCCTGTGCGTGGCCTCCTGCCGGTCAGGGGCGATTGACCTCAAGGGATTCGGTGAAGACCAGATTATGGCGATGATAGAAGAGATTTAAAGCCGTGTTTCTCACCACAGAGACGCAAAGGACGCGGAGATTTTTTTACTTTTTGCTGAGAGGGCAAAAAGTAAAAAGGATTCTCGTCTGTAATATGATGGATTCATGAGTATGAACGTAATAGGAGATAAGGTTATGGGCAGAGCCATAAAGGCCCATAAGGCTCTAAGGCCTGTAAACTATAAGACTTTTTGCACGTTGGGGGCCTGCGGTTAAAAATGACAATGAACGATATAGACCTGGAAAAGGCGGATCAGGATTTTGTAAAGGAGCTTGCAGGACAGGAAGGAGGCGGGGACATATCCGCCTGTTTTACGTGCAGGACCTGTGTGGCGAGCTGCCCCATAACAGCGGTCAACGAGCGGTTCGACCCCTTGAAGATAATTCGCATGGCCCTGTATGGGCTGAGGGAGGAGGTCCTTGAAAGCGAGTTTATTTGGCTCTGCTCAAGCTGCTACGCCTGCCAGGAGAGGTGTCCCCAGGGGGTCAGTATCACGGAATTCATGACCCTCTTAAAGAACATGGCAATAAGGGAGGGCCACGCCCCCCATGGCATCAAGGCCCAGAGGGAGCTTGTGACCGGACAGGGCCGAATATACCCGATAGACGATTTTGACAACAAGAAGAGGGAAAAGATAGGGCTGCCATCCCTACGGACTTCATGCGAGGTTGTAAAGCTCCTTTTTGAAACCTAAAACTTTTTTCACACTCGCTCGCCGCCCTTTATGCGGCTTCGCTTGAGACACTGAGGACGCAGAAGATCTTTTTATTTGCCGTTGAAAGGACGGCAAATAAAAATAGTCTCGTCATTTTATATGCTGAAGATAATAATGGATTAATTCATGAGATATTCTTTCTTCTTAGGATGCACAATTCCTGCACGGTCAAGGAATTACGAACTGTCCGCAAGGAAGG
>CAZGIZ010000094.1:0-18431 GCA_964526655.1 uncultured Desulfobacteraceae bacterium
GCCCGGTGATTTAAGGCTCTGGCCCATGGTCATTGAGGCCGCCGAGAATTTTAAATCCCTTTCAGAAAAAGAACAGAAGGAGGTCGTTTCCCAAGCTGCCGCCTATCAGCCGCTGGCCGGACCGCGCATGGATTAGCCTGTTATTTCTTTGCCAGCGCCGCCATTTATATCATGCGGCCATAATAGCCTTGACTCACAAGGCCTATCTTCCTATACTCGCGCCACAAAAAAGGAAGTTCTTATTATTTAATTACTTTTTGGAGGGTAGATATATGAAACTGGAAGGAAAAGTTGCCATAATAACAGGAGGGGGTGCCGGAATTGGCTCAGCGATTTCGGAAAGATTTGTTAAAGAAGGCGCCAAGATACTCATTACCGGTCGTCGTAAGAAGGTACTTGAAAACATGGCCAAAAAACTGCCGGTTGGTAGTGTTGAGATATTCGCTGGTGATGTTTCCAAGGAAGAGGATGTTAAAGGAATGGTAGAAGCCGCTGTGAAATTCGGTGGGAAACTTGATGTCCTGGTGAACAACGCGGGTATCAGCATGATGGGTTCTGTGACTGATCTATCGATGGAGAACTGGTACAAGACCCTATCCATCAACCTGACAGGTCCTTTTATGATGATGAAAGCGGCTATTCCCCACATGATAGAGGCGGGAGGGGGATCCATCATCAATATCGCGTCCGTAGGTGGACTAAGATGCCTTCCGGAAAGACCCGCCTATTGCACAACCAAAGCCGGACTGATCATGTTGACCAAGCAGGCGGCTCTGGACTATGGAAAATATAACATACGATGCAATGCTGTGTGCCCGGGGGGTGTCAAGACAGAAATGACAAAAGAGGATTTTGGGCAGGTTGGAAGGATGATTGGAATGGAGCCAGACGCGTTTGTCAATGAGATTTCCACGGAAATGCCTTTAAAACGATTCGCGGATATTCATGAAATGGGCGGGATTTGTACATTTTTAGCAAGCGAGGATTCATCTTTTATGACCGGCGCCGAATTGGTTATTGACGGTGGCACGGCTGTCGTTGATGTGGTTGGCGCGGGAATTTCAGGAGCAGTGAGAAGGGCCGGGATTGCATAGCCACAAATGAGGCAGCAGGGGCGGCATGTAGTGGCAGATAGGCAGTCTTACTGGAGATTCGATACAGTGACGCTGGAGGAGCATCAGCAGATCGTATAAGGGAGACCGAATTCGCGGCGGGCCATATCAGGAGTCAGAGAGGTCGATAATACCGCTTGACGATCTCCCGCTTTGTTTATCCCCTTTTCATTTGGTGTCAAAAACTGCTTCTGCAGACTTTCCCATCACCCATTCTAACTCCTCAGCAGTGAACTTCAGATCTGTTTGAGGCTCCTTGATTGCCTTTACCCACTCGGCTTCGGGGGTCAATACATTCGGATTGGGAAAGCCGCTTCCAAACATTACCTTATAAGCGCCAACATCATCTATTGCATCCCGCAGCCATTGATAAAACCTGTCAGGGTGCAACCGCCAATACCCCTGGTACTCTGAAAAGTCGAGGTAGATATTAGGTACTGTAGCCGCTTCTATGGCTTCATTCCTGTATATCCTCGTGCCAGCGTGTCCGATCACCACCTTAAGCTCGGGGTATCTCAGGGCTGCAGTGGCGATAACCACTGGATGATTGTAGTCCCAGTGGGCAATTTCCTTCCCGGAGTGGATAATCACGGGCACTCCCCAGTCAATGCATCTTTCATAGATGGGAAAACAAACCGGATCATCCGGGCGAAATCCTGTGGGTGGCATGAAGTAAAATCCCTTCATTCCCCAATCTTCAATGGCCTCCTTTGCGAGGTCAATGGCATTCCCTCGCCTGGGATCAAGAGCACATATCGGTATGAACCGACCCTTATGTTTTTTCGCTGCATCGGCATGGGCCTTATTCTGTTCTCTCACTGGAACTTTTGGCGGTCCGGTTACAGCCTCCCAATCCACAGGGAAAATAACGCCCTTGTCAACCCCTGCCTTGTCCATCATTTCAACCATATGATCGCCCTCAGGGTCAACCACTGGTGGGTCCATACTCAACAACATGTCCTTAAAATCGTCAGGGGTCTTATTTGTATGATGGACCCGGTTATACTCAGTAATATACATCTTCCACACAAACCGTAAATACTTGCCCCTCACCCAGCCAGAGCCGCTAAGGTGCATATGAGCATCAATAATCATTTCGCCTCCTTACATTTAAGTTAAGTGTTTATAAGAACTTGCTTTTTCGGAGAGGAACTATAGGGAAATGCCCCTTGTGTGTCAAGGATAAAGTAATCCTGACATAATAAAAGGCTGGCGAATCACTTATCAGGATTTTGTATCAGGGGACTGATTTAGTCAATGAAGTTTTTCCCCTTGCATTTATGGAACTGATACTTAAAAATGTTGAATATGCATCTCGGAATTCCCAAGAGCCATTGGAATCATATAGGTTCTGATGGCGCCTTACCAATACCCGGCCCATGGAACGATGGAATGTTGGAATAATGTAACGCCGGACAAAGAAAATAACGTGTTGTTTTTTTCTTAATCAATATTACATTGTTCCATTATTCCAATTGCGGAGCGACCCGAGTTAAGTTCAGATAGGATCATTAAGATTATCAACCTCAAAAGGGGAGATCAAAAAATGGCTGATAAAGACTACCTGAGAGGGAAAAAGATACTTATTGTCGATGACGAGCCCGATGTCCTGGAGACACTGAAGGAGCTGCTGCCTGAATGTGAAACGGTAAAGGCCACTAATTATAAGGAGGCCAGGGAGCTTCTGGAGGCCGGGTACTTTGACATGGCCATCCTGGATATTATGGGTGTTGACGGCTTCGGTCTTTTAGAGATCTCGGTAAAGAAAAAAGTGATCCCTGTTATGTTGACAGCCAACGCCCTGAGCCCGGAAAACACCATAAAGTCCTTTAAGGAGGGGGCCGCCTTATATGTGCCCAAGGAAAAGATCGCGAATATCGTGACATATCTGGAAGATGTGCTGGAAGCGAAAGAGAAGGGAAAGGGCTTCTGGTGGCGCTGGATGGAAAGATTCGGAGAATACTATAACAAGAAATTCGGACCTCGCTGGCAGGAGCCCGGGAAGGATGTCTGGGCTAAAATGGAAGAGCAAAAGGAGAAAGGCGTGAAATATTTCCTTTTCCCCGGCGCGTGAGATGTAACTAAATTGAGCAATGCAGCGCAAAGGGAGCTTTAAAGCAGGAGGTGAAATTGTGAGTAACCCGGAAAAGAAAAAGGAGACGGTACGGCCTTTATGACAGCGATGATTAATAGGTGCCCGATGTGGAGACTCTTGAGAAAGCCATAACCCCGGCCCCACGATGGACCACCCTGGCAGTGGTTATCGGTTCCATTTCAGTGGTTGGCCTGTCATTCGGTTTCATAGTCCCTCTTGTATCCCTGGTGCTTGAGCAGAGGGGCCTGGACAGCACCATGATCGGATTAATGGGTTCCGCTCCGGCATTCGGGATACTTGTCTTTGCGCCCCTGACACCCTATATCGTCAAACACCTTGGCGCCCAATACACCATTAATCTGGCCATAGGCCTAAGCGGGACTGCTGTCCTTGCAATGCCCTTCGCTGATCAATACTGGTTCTGGCTTGTCCTGCGTTTTTTGTCCGGCGCCTCCATTAATGTCCTGTTCGTTATCAGCGAGACCTGGGTTAACCAGATGGCAGCGGAACAAAACAGGGGGCGACTGGTGGCTATCTATGCGGCCACGCTTCCCATTTTTATCGCCGTCGGCCCGGTCCTTATTAATCTCACAGGGACGGCGGGGTCTTTGCCCTTTCTGGTCGCCGCCCTCCTTTTTTATGCCGCAATACTGCCCCAGATAGCGGGTGGAGGCGGCTCTCCCCCAATAGAGGGCAGCGCGAGCTTCAGTGTCTTTACATTCTTCAAAATCGCACCGATCCTGAGCAGCGCCGTCCTGTTATTTGCATACCTGGACGGGACCGGCCTTTCCATGCTGCCAGTCTATGGTTTGCGCCACGGCTTCCCCGTGAAGGAATCGACGGCAATGGTCACCACCCTGATCATAGGCTACATCGCGCTCACGATTCCCATAGGCTGGCTTGCCGACAAGATTGAGCGACATGCATTGCTGCTTATCTGCGGCTGCCTGTTTCTGGCATGTTCAGGGGTACTGCCTTTCATAATTCACATTCATGGCATGGTCTGGCCTATACTGTTCCTGCTTGGAGCATCCGGGAGCGGAATTTACACCCTCGCCCTGATACTGATAGGCCAGAGATTCAAGGAAGCGGACCTGGCTACGGCGAGCGCGGCCTTCAGTTTTCTTTTCGGGGTGGGTCACCTGGTGGGGCCGCTGGTCTCCGGGTTGGGTATGCGGCTCCTGAACCCGGACGGTTTCCCCGTGACGCTCACCTTAGCCGGGTTATCATTCCTTTCCCTTTTTGTTTGGAGACGTAATTATTTTTTCTTGACAGGGCCCTAAAAAGCACCTAAAAATCTACTTAACGATAAGTAAAAATAAGATAATTCCTATGCATCATGTCTCTCTATCTGAAGATTACACGTTAACACAATATCCACCAAAAGAATGTTGCCCTGAAACATGGTAACTTATCAATTTGTTTGGATGGGATTCATTTTATCTATATCTTTGATCATAACAATTTAACAGAGGGAGGGAGAAGGATGAAAAAAACAGGATCATTATCGTTTTTAATTTTTTTACTGTCAGCCTTTTCGCTATTTTGCCTTGCCGGTTCTTTTATAGGCATACAGGCGGCTTCCGCAGAGACCTTAAAAATTGGTATGATCACTTCCGTGACCGGCCCTATGGCCCCAGCGTTTAAACCCATGTTTGATGCCTCGAAACCGACTGCGGACCTTTTAAACCAGAGGGGAGGAGTTACAGTCGGCGGCAAGAAATACGATATAGAAATTGTGCCAGAGGATGATCAGTCATCACCGCCTGGTGCCATTGCCGCCGCCAACAAACTCATGCAAGCTGGGATCAGATACATCGTTGCCCCGATGTTTATGCCGTCCAATATGGCCATTGCTTCGGTCACCGAGGAAGCTAAAATCCTTCGTATGAAGGCCTTTGGCTCGGGCCCCGAGGAGGTGAACCCCAAAATGCGTTATAGTTTTTTCAGTTGCGCGAGTCTGCATAATATCGAACCGTGTTACGATTATCTCGTTAAGGCCTATCCCAAGGCAAAGAGAATAGCAATCGTCATGCCGGATGATCCTGGCGCCGCAACCCATTTGAAATTAAACAAAAAGGCGATCGAAAAACGGGGGCTGGAACTTGTCTTCCTGGAGTCCTTCAGGATTCCAACCGAAGATTTTTATCCCATACTGACCAAGGCGTTGGAACATAAGCCCGATGCCATCAATTGTGTCGTATCCATCGTGCCCTGGTCCGCCGGTATTATCAACCAGTCGCGTGAATTGGGCTTTACCGGACCCATATTCTGCCCGGGTCTTTTCGGTGATATCAATTTGGTGAATGGCATGTTAAAGCCGACATTCGCTAATGATATTTTTCATGGGGGTCCCGATGTTTTAAGTGACAAAATGCTTCCAATAGTCAAGGACCTTCGCAAACTGGTTGAAAAGGCAGGCAATCCGTTTATCATGGATAGCGCCCTTCCCCTGGACTCGGTGTACCTTATGATACAGGCCATAGAGAAGGCCCAGAGTTTTGACACGGACAAGGTAGTGGATACTATAGAGACCATGGGCAACATCGATACCATATGGGGCCCGGGAAAATGGGGTGGTGAGGATATTTTTGGAATCAATCATGTTGTTATCAGGCCTATTACCTTTTCCAGGATCATGGACGGAAAGGTGGAGTTCCAGTTTATGGAACAATAAGACCAAATAATCCTGGGGAGAGGACATTTTGAGTTCAGTAGCCTTTTTTCAGAGCCTGTTGAACGGCCTGGCGTCGAGCGGTATATACATATTGATCGCGCTGGGCCTGACACTGGTACTGAGTATCATGGGCATAGTCCAGATGTCCCATGGCGAGATCTACATGATCGGCGCCTATAGCGCCTATTACCTGGTCGTGGGTCTCGGCCTCAATTTTTTTCTGGCTTTATTGATCGCCATAATATTTGTCGGCTGCATTGGTATATTTCTTGAGCGCGTCTGTTTCCGTCCCTTCAGGGGTGAGCTTGACCGGGCCGTTATAATCTCAATCGGGCTGATACTTGTACTCCAGAATATTGTCCTCTCCATCGCCGGTGGCGATCCCCGGTCATACAGCAGTCCTGTTACGGGTGTCCTACGGATTTTCGGGACCGCAATTTCCTGGGAGAGGCTGTTTATTGTCCTTACGGGCATTGTGTTATTGATCGCCCTTTTTCTTTTCATCCGTAAGACAAAGACAGGCCAGGCCATGTTGGCCATTTCCCAGGACAGGGAAGGTGCCGCGCTTCAGGGAATCAATATAGATCGCATCTCGTCCCTGGCCATGTTTTTGGGCTGCGGGCTTGCGGCTGTGGCTGGCGCCATGGTCGGGGCCCTTTTCAGCATGAGTCCGACCATGGGCAGTTTCGCCCTGATGAAGGGAATAGCCGTAATAGTCTTAGGCGGCCTGGGAAGCATTCCAGGCGCCGTCCTGGGCGGACTGATTATAGGGCTGATTGACGGAATTCTTCCCGTTTTGACCACATCCCATATCGCCGGTCTGATCGGTTTTGCCGTAATAATACTGATCCTGATATTCAGACCCCAGGGGATCGCGGGCCATGAGTAAGGAGAAAAGGGTCTCCCTGTTTGTCTATGGCATTGTCATAGTGTTCATGTTTTTTGTCCCGGCCGTGATTAAGGGCCCCTATTTTACCCATGTACTTATTCTTGCCGTAATCAATATTATCCTGGCGAGCAGCCTGAGACTTATAAGCCTGTCAGGAGAAATGTCGCTGGCGCACAGCGGAATGATGACCATAGGGGCCTATACATCCACGCTGCTGGTCATAAGGCTTGGATTCTCATCCTGGGCCGCGCTTCCCCTCGCAGGAGTGGCGGCCGCTGTGATTGCGTGTCTTGTCGGCTTTCCATTTTCCAGGTTAAAAGGGATATATTTTGCCATGGTTACCATCTTCCTGTCCGAGATGGTATCCCTCACAGCGGAGCAATGGAGGGGGCTCACGGGAGGGAGCAGCGGATTGTACAATATTCCCCGGCCTGATCCCATAATCATTCCCGGAATATTGAACATAACCTTCTCTTCAAAGGTCAGCTTCTATTATTTGATTTGTATAATAATGCTGATTTCTCTCCTTATACTCTTTGCGATCGAGCATTCCCGTATCGGTATCACATTGAACGGTATAAGGCAGGCGGATTCTCTGGCGGAGAGTGTCGGAATCAACTGCATGGGTTACAAGGTCCTTGGTTTCACGATCGGCTGTTTTTTTGCCGGCATTACGGGCGGTTTTTACGCGCAGTACATCTCTACGATCAATCCAACCACCTTCGGGTTTCTATTCACTATCTATGTCCTGATCTACATGGTAGTGGGCGGCACCAGAAGATTCATAGGCCCCATTATCGGGGCCTTCATTTTTTCCCTATTGCCCGAGGTCCTGCGTCCTTTAAAGGAATTCCAGCCCTATTTTTTTGCGGGGTCCTTGATGCTCATAATCTTTTTCATGCCCGAGGGCCTGGTCGGATTGCCGAAACGATTAATATTACTGTACGGCAGGATTTTCCTTAACAGGGACAGACATGCTCAGAATTGAGGGACTGGAAAAAAGATTCGGCGGATTGACCGCGGTCAGCGATCTTGATCTCGTCATCAATCAGGGCGATATAATGGGACTGATCGGACCCAACGGCGCCGGAAAGACTACCGTCTTTAATCTGATAACAGGATTTATAAGGCCGACCCAGGGAGAGGTGGTGATGGAAGGGCTTGATATATCCGCCAGGAGCCCGCATTTCATAGCATCAAAAGGCATAGCACGCACCTTCCAGGCCATTAATATCTTTCCTGATTTTACGGTCCTTCAAAATATCGTATTAGCCTGCCATCTCAAGGCGAAGAAGGGGTTTTTAAAGACAATTTTACACAGTCCGGGCAGCAGGCGCAGGGAGAAAGAGGTCCTGGATAGATCCCGGCAGATCCTTGGACTTGTCGGGTTAGAAAAATTTGAAGGTGTCAAAGCCCGGAAACTGGCACATGGACACAAGAGGATTCTTGGAATTGCCATAGCCCTGGCACCGGACCCCAAGCTGCTTTTGCTTGATGAGCCCTTGGGGGGAATGAATGGAGAGGAGGTCACTGAAACCATAGGTCTTATCAGGAAGCTGTGGGAAAAGGACATTACCATTTTTTTGATAGAGCACAATATGAGGGCTGCGATGGGCCTGTGCAAACGCATTGTGGTACTGAATTTCGGACGAAAAATCGCGGAAGGCAGCCCCGAGGAAATAAGAGAAGACCACAAGGTGATTCAGGCCTATCTCGGATCAGGTGACCATGCTCATTAAACTGAAAAATGTCACTGTCTATTATGATACAGCGGAAGCCATAAGGGATGTTACAATCCATCAGGAAGAAGGTTCCGTGGTAAGCGTTATAGGCGCCAACGGTGCCGGAAAGAGCACTATTTTAAAGAGCATTTCCGGACTCGTTCCCATAAGATCGGGTGAGATAGAATTTAGGGGAAAAAAGATAAACGGCATGTCCGTGGATAGGATTGTGGGCCTCGGCATCGCCCATGTCCCGGAGGGCAGGAGGCTTTTTCCCTATATGAGCGTGGCGGAAAATATCAATTTAGGGGCCTATTTACGAAAGGACAAGCCAGCAGTATCAGAGGATCTGGAAAAGATCCTCGTGTTGTTTCCTGTCCTCAGGGAGAGACGGAATCAGAAGGCCGGCAGCCTGAGCGGCGGCGAGCAGCAGATGTTGGCGATCGGTCGCGCCTTGATGGCAAGGCCCAGGCTCCTTATGATGGATGAGCCTTCATTAGGGCTGGCCCCGATTGTAATCGACCAATTAGCCGACAGGATCCTGGATATCAACAGGAGCGGTATCAGCGTCCTTCTGGTGGAACAGAACGCTGGCCTCGTGACCAGGGTGTCCCAGAAGTGTTATGTAATCGAGGTAGGCAGGGTCGTCCTTGAAGGTGATATAAAGGAACTTATGGCCAATGACTCTGTTCGAAGGGCCTTTTTGGGCTAATAAAATCCGTTATGCGGATTTTATAAAATGTCCCGCTTTGCGGGACCCTTGTCCCTTAACACGCAGGAGCCATATAAAATTCCATGAATGAAGAAGGTAGGTTCTTATGAAGCGCGTAGCGGTTGATATCGGCGGGACCTTTACGGATATCGTCTATATTGACGAGGAAGAGTCTCGGATAGTGGTGGATAAGGTGAGGAGCACCCCCTGGGACATCGGTCAGGCCGTACTGGACGGCCTGGAGAAGATCAAGGCAGACATGTCCCAGGTGGATCTCTTTATCCATGGGACAACGGCGGGTATCAACACCATTGTAGAAAAGAAAGGCGCAAAGATAGGGCTTATAAGCACAAAGGGGTTTACAGATGTCCTGGAAATGGGGAGGGGCAATAAAAAGGAGTTGTACGACTATATGTGGAAAAAGCCCAAACCCCTTGTCCCCAGATATCTGCGTCTCGGTGTCAGCGAGCGGACCGATCACAGGGGAAATCTTTTGGAAAGACTCGACGAAGGAGAGGCAAGGGAGGTCATAGGTAAGCTGAAGGGATATGGAGTGGAGGCCGTTGCGGTCTGCCTGCTCCATTCCTACGCCAATCCGGAAAACGAGAAAATCCTGGGGGAATTGATCAGGGACCTCTGGCCGGAAGTGCGGCTCTCCCTCAGCCACCTTGTGGCCCGGGAGATCAGGGAATATGAACGGACGAGTACCACCGTCATCAACGCCTATATTGAAAGGGCCGTGGTTAAGTACCTTGACAGGCTGGACGTAAACCTTAAGGACTCGGGATTTAGAGGCCAACTTCTGGTATTGGGCCCCAGCGGGGTCCTCGGGGTCGAGGCGATCAGGGAAAAACCGATTCATACCCTCGCTTCAGGACCCATAGGGGGCGCGGCCGGGGCAGCGCACCTGGCCGGGCTCTGTGAAATCAGGGACCTGGTGACCATGGACGTGGGCGGCACAAGCTTTGATGTCTCCGTGATAAAGGACGGGGTGAACGTGGAAAAGCACCAGACAGAGATAATGGGCTATCCCGTCCTCATGGCGGGCATGGATATACGTCCCATTGGGGCGGGCGGCGGCAGCATCGCCAGGGTTGACGCCGCGGGACTCCTGACCGTGGGCCCTGAAAGCGCAGGCGCCAATCCAGGTCCGATGGCCTATGGAGCAGGGGGCAAGGAACCGACTGTAACAGACGCAGCCCTTGTCAACGGCCTGATAGACCCGGACTATTTCCTTGGCGGGGAGATCCGGCTCAATCTTGATCTGGCGCTGCAGGGAGTCGGTGATGTTGCGGGGAGGCTGGGGCTGGATCTCCATGCGGCTGCCGACGGAATCCTTGCGGTTGCCCGGAACAACATGACCACAGCCACCATGGAGATACTCGTCGGCCAGGGATTCGATCCAAGGGACTTCGCCCTGATGTCCTATGGAGGCGCCGGCGGCATATTCGCGGCAGGCCTGGCAAAAGATATGTCCATCTCACGGGTGATAATCCCGCCCCAGCCCGGGGTCTTTTCGGCCCGGGGGATACTGGCCATGAACCTTGTCCATACCTATGCCAGGGCCTATGTCCGGGCCATGGATGAAATGGACATCAGGGAGCTTGAGGCCGTCTACAATGATATGGAGGACCACGCCCTCGGGCTGCTCATGGCTGAAGGCATGTCAAGGGACGCCGTGGAGTTTTCGAGAACCATGGACATCTGTTATGAGGGCCAGCGCTACTACATTGAAACCCCTGTCCCCATCGGCGAAAATAGGGGAAAGGACGCGGTGTTAAGGGAAATAAGGGACTCTTTTGTGAATCTCTATGAAATAAGATATTCTCACCTCATTGATGCCCCCTTGAGGACTATCAATGCCAGGCTGAAGGCCACGGGCAGGATCAAGGACATACCAATACCCGAGGTGGCCAAAGGCGAAAAAATTCCAGGGAACGGCCTGAAGGGAAAGAGGAAGGTCTATATGGAGGGGGCTTTTTTTGAAACCCGGATCTATGAAAGGGCCGGACTCCTATGGGGGAACAGGATCCAGGGTCCGGCGATTATAGAGGAGCCCTTTCACACAACCCTGGTCATGCCGGATCAGGTACTTCATGTGGATAAACAGGGCAACCTAATTATCCATTCGGGAGGATCGTAGATGCCCAAAATTGATCCCATTACCTTTGCCGTGGTCAGGAACAAGTTGATCTCCATCGCCAACGGCATGCAGGAGACAGGGTTCAGGACAGGGGTTACCACATTCATGTACGAGATAATGGATTGCTCATTCGCGATACTTGACGCCGATGCGGGCGTGATCGCGCAATCCAGCCAGGGGATACTCCTCTTCCTTGGCAGCCTGGGACCGGCCGTCAGGAATTGCCTGGACATCATCGGGGGTGAGAATCTCGATCCCGGCGACATTGTTGTATCCACGGTCCCGGATATCACGGGTTCTCACACATCGGATGCGATACTCTTTACCCCCGTTTTTTATGAGGATAAAATGTTCGGCTACGCCGCAACGAAGGCACACTGGATAGACCTGGGGGCAAAAGACACCTACCCCGTTGATGCCACCAACATATACGAGGAAGGGCTGCGCATCCCGCCCACAAAAATCTACAGAAAGGGGAAACTCCAAAGGGATATCTGGGAGATTATCAAGTGGAATTCCAGGGCCCCGGACCAGGTGTGGGGCGACATGCAGGCCCAGATCGCGGGTTGTCTATTTGCCAAAAAACAGTTAACAGATCTACTCACGAAATACGGCATGGATACGGTGGAGGCGATCATCAGGGAGATGTACGACTACAGCGAGCGTATTACCAGGCTCGCTATCCAGGAGATGCCAGACGGCACATGGACGGCCGAAGATCATATAGACGACAACGGGATTGATCCGGACAAGCCCATACTTATCAGGGTGACGGTTACGATAAAGGGAAGCGACATAACCATAGATCTCTCGGGGTCGGATCCGGAGCAGAGAGGCCCCATGAACGGGTTATGGGTGACGACCCTTTCCGCGGCGAGATCGGCCGTAAAGGCCCTGACCAATCCAAAACTGCCCGCTAACGAGGGGTTCAACCGGCCCGTCAAGGTAATAGCCCCCAAGGGGTGTGTATATAACGCAAACCCTGGTGTTCCATCCTTTCTGTCGGGCAATGTCGCCCAGACCATCCTGGAACTCGTAAACAGGGCCCTGTACAGGGTAATTCCCGAGAGGATTCCCGCCTGTTCCGGAGGAGACGTGATCGGAGAGGGATTTTTCGGGGTTGACCGGGAGACCGGGCAATACTGGGGCACCATCACCCCGAGTATAATAGGACAGGGCGCCGATTATTTCTCGGATGGTGACAGCTATGTCATGTTCCATGCAGCAGGGGCCAGCCAGAATATCCCCAGCGAGCTGTTGGAGGCCACATTCCCCCTGTTTGTGGAAAGGGTTGATCTTGTCAGGGACAGCGGCGGCGCAGGAAGGCAAAGAGGGGGGCTGGGTTCAAGGCTCCAGATCCGGCTTCTCGCGCCCGCTTTTTTTTACAGCTTCATCGAAAAGGGCAAGACACCCCATTGGGGCTTTGACGGCGGAAGGCCGGGCCTGAGAAATTACGGCCTTATAAGATCAAAAGGGGGAGGGGAATTCGAGGTCCTCAAGACTTCAGGCATCCAACTATCGGAAGGTGACAGGGTGGAGGTCACGGCAGGCGGCGGGGGAGGATACGGGAGCCCCCTCAAGAGGGATGTTGAAAAGGTGCGTATGGATGTTATAAACGGCTATGTTTCAATAGACAAGGCAAGGGAGGAATACGGGGTAGAGATCGATCCGGAGACATTTGAAATCGATCTTGAGACCACGCAGGGATTGCGGGAGAGATGATAATAAAGGCATGGAGGATAAGAGGTGGATGCTACTTTTCTGTTTGCAAGGAACTTTGTAAAAACGAGGTATGAGGACATCCCAGGCGCCGTAGTGGAGGCCACGAAAAAGGAGATCCTCGACCTCTTGGGCGTTGCTGTGGGCGGGTCCTCCTACCCCGGGGTAGTGGAGCTCCTGGAGATAGTCAGGGACTGGGGGGGGAAGGAAGAGAGCAGCATTATCGGATGCCGTCAAAAGGTCCCCGCACCCAACGCCGCCCATGTAAACGCGACCATGGCCCACGCCCTGGACTACGATGACGTCCACGAATTCGCGATCATGCATCCCGGTATAACGATCATACCAACCTGCATGGCCATGGCGGAGAGGAAAGGGGGCTTGAGCGGGAAGGGGTTTATCACCAGCACGGCCCTGGGGGTGGACATGATGTGCAGGCTGGCATTGGCCACCACACCCGGAAGGAGCCCTATAACAACGGGCTGGCACCTTACGACCCTCTTTGGTTACCTTGGCGCGGCCTGTACCGCTGGCATGGTGCTGTGCCTTGATGAAGATCGAATGGTGAACGCCATGGGTATCGCCTATCACCAGTGCTCCGGGAACGGGCAGTGCGTAAAGGACGGCGCGCTGACCAAGAGGCTGGGACCGGGATTCGCGGTCAGGGGCGGTGTTACGGCCGCCCTAATGGCTGAAAAGGGGATCACAGGGGCTAAAAACTGCCTCGAGGGGGAGATGGGTCTCTACAGGATCTACATGAATGGGGATTATGATCCAAAGGCCTTGACAATGGATCTTGGGAGATATTTCGAGGGAATAAACGTGGCTATCAAACCATACCCCTGCTGCAGGGGCGTTCATCCGGCCATTGACTCCGCCCTGAAATTGGTGGAAGGGCATGATATAAAGGCCGGAGATATTCGGGAAATCAGGGTCTTCGTCAGCGAAGAGCACTATTTCCTCCTGTGTACGCCGGAGGAGGCGAAACGGAGGCCCCGGAATCCCGTTGACGCCCAGTTCAGTATCCCCTGGGGAGTGGCCACAGCCATTGTAAAGGGAGGAGTCACCCTGGAGGATTTCACGGAATCTGCTATCAGGAACCAGGATATTCTTGAAGTTGTTGACAGGATTTCTGTGGCCGTGGATAACGGCCTGAAAAGATCGGACAGGGTAGATCCCACAAGGGTTGAGATTGTTGCAAGGGACAATAAAATCCACATGGAACAGGTGGAGGATCCTCTGGGCAGCCTCCAGAGGCCTATGTCCTTTGAGGATTGCGCTAAGAAATTCAGGGACTGCGCGCAATCACTGGGAAACGAAAAGATCGACAGATGTATCGAACTGATTGGAGACCTTGAAAAAGTGGAGGATATAAGGGAGATTATCGGGCTGTTAGCAGCAGAATAGGTCTATTTTGTCCATGATTCATTTCATTGTGGGAAACCCCTGTTATACGGGAGTACGAAACAGATGTTATGCCATAGGAGTCATTGTCCATCCTCCGTAGCAGTGCTACTGCGGACACCGTCGGCCATAGCCTATGGCGTCGGACGAGGACGGGCTCCGGTCGGGTTCATTTTTCAAGCCCTATCTATGGGCCAAGGTGGCTGTTCCCGCAGAGTCTGGTGGAACTCTTTTTGAGATAGGGCTTGAAAAAAGAACCCGACCTCCGCTGTGGCTCAGGGTACAGGGCTCAGGAGTATCAATCGCTATTCCAACATAGACGACGGCCAACTGACGACAGACAACGGATTCTTTGTTAGGGCTCAAGGCAATTATATGTATGATAGTTAGGAGCTGATATTATGGAAAATGAATTTAAAGGTAAGGTAGCCCTGGTTACAGGGGGCAGCTACGGGATCGGAAGGGCGGCAGCCATTGAATTCAGTCGCAGGGGGGCGAAGGTAGTTGTCGCCGACATAGATGTCGGGAGGGGCGGGGAGACCATCAATCGCATTAAAGAGGGGGGCGGCGAGGCAATCTTTGTCAGGACGGATGTCTCAAAGGCAAAGGAGGTGGAGGCCCTTGTAAAAAAGGCGATCGAGACCTACGGGAGGCTGGACTATGCCTTCAACAACGCCGGAATTCACGGGGAGTTTGTCTCAACGGTGGATTTCGCCGAGGAAGACTGGGATCGCTTGATCAACGTCAACCTCAAGAGCGTGTGGCTCTGCATGAAGTACGAGATTCCCTGGATGCTCAAACAGGGAGGAGGCGCCATAGTCAATGCCTCGTCCGCAGCGGGGCTGGTAGCTGCGCCGAGCAACCCGGCATATCCGGCCAGCAAACACGGGGTGGTTGGAATAACTAAATCAACGGCAGTGGAATACGCAAAATCCGGGATTAGGGTCAATTGCGTGTGCCCGGGTCCCATCAGGACGGGCATGCATGAGAGCCTGGTTGCGGTTTCTCCCGATATTGTGGAGATGATGCATCAAAAGGTACCCATGGGCCGGATAGGGGAGCCCGAAGAGGTGGTCAGCGCGGTCATGTGGCTGTGCTCCGATACGGCCTCATTTGTTACGGGTCACGCTCTACCCGTTGACGGGGGTATTGTTGTGGATTAGGTAGTGTCCATCCGGAAATTGTCAATTTCTGGATGGAGCTCTCAGCAGTCAGCCAAACCTTTCCTTTTAAAGTCTTTTGCTGACAGCTGGATGCTGATAGCTGGCAGCGGGAATCCAAAGACGTAAGTTTATGGATGAGCACTAGATCATTATTGCTGAAATTATCTTTTAAACCGGCAAATATCTTTATAAGGAGGAACATTGAATGGATAGGAAACGTCTTGAAGGAAAAGTCGCATTTATAACAGGTGCCTCCAGCAAGAGGGGGATGGGGCACGCCATCGCGCTGCGCCTGGCCGAGGAAGGGGCCAAGGTGGTTGTGACCGACAAGTTTGCAGCCCCAAAGAGCGTGTGGGCCGGAGATGAGGGCTGGAGAGGCCTGGAAGAGGTGGTCGAGGAGGTAGAGTCTCTCGGGAGTGAGGCCCTCTCCTTTGTGGCGGATGTCACCAAATCCAGGGAGATCGATGATGCCGTAAGCAAGACCCTGGAGAAATTCGGAAAGATAGATATCCTCGTCCACTGCGGCGGCATTCGAGGTACTGTGGGAGTGCCTGTGGTGGATTTCGACGAAGAGGAATGGCACCAGATGTTCGACGCAAACACCCTTGGCGCCTTTATTGTTTCAAGGGCGGTTGCCAGGGATATGATCAAGAGAAATGAAGGAGGCAAGATCGTGCATATAGCCTCTGCGGCCGGGAGAATCGGGGCGCCAGGGAGCGCAGCCTATGCCGCTTCCAAGTGGGCTGTAATAGGACTGGTCAAGTCTCTGGCCCTGGAACTGGCTCCATACAAGATCAACGTAAATGCCATCAACCCCGGTTTTTTCGCCACCAATTTAAGGGACGACGATGCCACGACCAAGAGCAAGAAGGCAGGTATCACCATCGAGGAATTCCGGAAGGATGAATACAAGATGCTGACTAAGATGGTCCCCCTGGGCCGAATGGGCACAATGGAGGATATAACCAAACTTATACTCTTCCTTGTCACGGAAGAATCGGATTACATGACAGGACAGGACATTAATATAACCGGCGGGCACCTGATGAATTAATTTGGAGATCTCGTTTTATGGAATCAGAGCAAAAAGCCGAAGGCAAGGTTCTGAGTCTCGAAGAAGCGATCCGGCGGTTCGTCAGGCCGGGCATGAAACTGCATCTGGCAGGTGGGTTAGGGGGGCCGGGCGCGGCCATATGCGAAATAATAAGGCAATATCACGGGACCAATCCTGATTTTGAGGTGATCCAGAGCACTGTAACGGGCCACGCGATAAACCTGATACATTGTAATCTGGTTAAAAGGCTGATTTTTTCTGCCTGCATCGATATATCCGCTTCGGCCCATCCAAGCAAGGTCGTCCAGAGGGCCTACTCGGAAGGGAAGGTGGAGCTTGTGAACTGGTCCCTCCTTTCCCTCCAGCAGATGCTGATGGCAGGGGCCTTGGGCGTGGGCTTCATGCCCACGAGGTCTATTTCCGGAAGCACCCTTGCCTCTGATAACCCTGACTCCTTTGCGGAAATCGATGACCCCTTCCATTCCGGTGTTAGGAGAGGCATACTGAGGGCCATCAACCCTGATCTCTCCATAATACACGGGTGTGCCTCGGATGAATCCGGGAACAGTATTCTGGCAGTGCCCAATGGGGATGATATGTGGGGGGCCCTCGCGAGCCTGAAGGGGGTCCTGGTAACGGTAGAAAGGATCGTTCCCCGTGAGATAATCAGGAGACACTCATCACTGGTCAAAATCCCTTCCTGGGTCGTAAAGGCGGTCTGTCCGGTACCCCTGGGAATCCATCCCTACTCCCTTGCCAGTCCGGTCATGGAGGCGATCGAATCCTACGAAACGGATGAGGAATTCTTAAAAGACCTGCACTGGGCCTCCTATGATCCCCGGAGGCTTGATGAATGGATAAATGAATGGGTGATGGAGTGTCCGACCCATGCACACTATCTGAGGAAGCTGGGAGAGAGAAGGATATCCGCCCTAAAGGAGACGGCGGGCAGGGAACCCTCTCTCGAGATGGAGCCGGAGTCACAGTCTTCGCTCAAGGTCCCGGTTGACTATACGCGGGATGAAATTGTCCTGATCGCAGCCGCGAGGGAGATAGCCGATGCCGTCTTGAAAGCGGATTACAGGACAATGCTGGTTGGCGCAGGCTCCTGGTCCGTTGCGGCAAGGCTGGCCTATCATAAGCTGTTGCGCAAAGGCCATGAGATAGAACTTATCACGGGAAACGGTCAAATCGGCTATATACCACAGCCGGGTGAATCGAGTGTCCAGACCGTTGCGGGGATATACAGCTCAAAAATGCTCACCGACACAATAATGACCCATGGGGTCTTTGTGGGCGGAAAAAACAGCAGATGCCTGAGTGTCCTTGGCGCCGGTCAGGTTGACAGGTACGGGAATATAAATTCCAGCAGGACCTCTGAAGGGGATTTTTTGATAGGAACCGGCGGAGCAAATGATGCGGCCAATGCCAATGAAGTGATCTTGATACTCCACCAGTCCAGGGAACGCTTCGTGGAGACCCTGGCCTATATTACGGCCAAAGGAGACAGGGTAAGCAGGGTGATATCAACAATGGGAATCTTTAATAAAGGACCAGGCAGGGAGGAACTCTCGCTTGTAGCATGTCTCCCGGCACCTAACCGTGTCTCTTTAGAGGAACGGATAAAGGAAGTGGAAGAAAATTGCGCCTGGCCCTTAAGAAGAAAGCAAGATGTTCTCCTCTTGCCGGAACCCACGAAAGATGAGTTAAAAATATTGCGATCCCTCATCAATTCCTGATTT
>CAZGIZ010000095.1:0-18426 GCA_964526655.1 uncultured Desulfobacteraceae bacterium
TGGGTTTTATTTATCAGCATGATAATTCGGAAATTAATTATGATGAGACACTTTTGAAAGGGGACGCGGGTAAAAAAATAAGAAAAAATTATTCCATCAAATGGCATCCGTTCCTCCGTTCGATGGCTTCCTTTCTACTGAGAACCCCACGCCAGGGGAGCTTATGGATCATGATGTGGTGTAGAACACATGGTGCTGGCGAGCAGCTTACATGCTGATACCGGGTTCAACCGGAAGACGGGGTGTGTCTGCTCGAAAGGCATTAATGGGCGGCGCATCATCCAGGACGCCCTATCGGTCTACGGATTTTCGTTATTCCTATCGTTAATAGGGAAATTCTGGTTTTGATATTCCTGTCAATTATCTTCCAGAATGGTGTCGGTTGCTTCTCTTGCCTGGACCAGGCATCGGCAGTGGGCGTTGCCATTTAAAAGCAGCGGGTAATCTACACCGTAGAAGCCGCCTCCCACATTTCCGACTGCATAGAGGCCGGGAATGGGCTTATTATCCCTGTCAAGCACATGCATCTTTACATCAGTGATCATACCGCCGAAAACATTGAGAAGGGCGGGGCCGTACTTGAGGGCATAATAGGGGGGCTTGTCAATGCTTGTGAGGAGCTCGCTGCGCTTGCCGTAGTCCAGATCCTTGCCCAGCTTGAAAAGCTCGTTGTAGCGGTCTACCGTGGCCTTAAAGGTCTCGACGGGGACTTCCATTTTTTCTGCCAGCCCTTCGATGGTATCGCATTTAAAGCAGGTACCCTTTTTTTCGTATCGTTCGATGGTCTTGGCCACGTCGTTTTTATCTGAGAACCACTCATCCCCGTAAAGAGCGACCAGGGGTTCCGTAAATTGTCCGCCTGAGATGTTTATTCTCTCGCCAACCTCCTGGAACCACTTTGAATCGAACACGGAAAAGGCCCAGTCACCCTGCGGCTGCATAGCGGTCCGGATAGCCTTTGCCTGCACCCAGGTATCTTCGTTCATGAAGCGCTTGCCCTGGCGGTTGACATGGAGGAAGAAGAAGTCATAGAGGGAGTAGGCGATCAGGTGCATGGACAAGGCCCATGAAGCGGGTTCGAAAACACCGCCTGCCCAATAGGCCATCTTATGCCCGTCACCTGTGTTGAGTCCCGGCGGGTAATAGCCGTTGCGCCTCGCCTTCAAGCCGAGGGGTGCGAAGGCTCCAACCATTTCAGGATCGCCCCCGACGTCTCCTGTTGCCAGTATGACTGCTTTATTGCCTTTGAAGCGGCGGTATTTGCCGTCTTCGCCCTTTGCCACAAAGGAACAGACACGGCCGTCCGCATTCTTTTCGAGCTGCTCGGCGCGGGTCCTGCGTATTATCCTGTTTCCACCCTTATAAATAACATCCTGAAGGATCTCGCACATCAGCATGGCTCCGCCGAAGTGTTTGTATTTTGTGCTTTCCGGCTTTTTAAAAATAACATGGGTTCCGGCATATTCCGTGAAATCCGGGCCCTTGTAATATCCTCCGTACAGTTCCGCGGCTACGTCGTCACCCCCCAGGTCACAAAGCCACTCGAAAGCGGCCTCGCTCTTGTTGATATAGAGCCAGAGATGATCTTCGCTGCATCGGCTGCCGGAGATCCGCATCCAGTCACGCGCAAATTGCTCTTTATCGATACGTACGCCATGCTTTCTCATGACATGCGAGTCCAGCGACGCAACGTGCGCGCCGCGGGCAACAAGTCCTTTATATTTCTCAATTAGGATCACGCTCAGTCCCTTTTCCGTGCAGCGTGCACCGGCGCCGAGACCTGAAATACCGCCGCCGATTATGGCAACATCGGCCTCCAGCGTCTCAGCGATTTGATCCTCGGGGATTGGCGCGGGGGGTGTTTCCCAGGAATAACCCTTTTTTACATTTGCTTCCGAGGATTTGTTTGCAACGGTTTCCAAATAATCCAGGAAGCCTTCATCTTTTATTTCCATTATTGTTACTTCTTTCTTTCTATATCTCTTAAGATTAATACAATAAGCAGTCGCCTATTCCACCTCAAATACTGGTTTGGGGTCATGAAAGTAGCTGGGAAGTATCAGAATATCCGTATCTTTGATGTCCTTTCCTATGATCTCTGTCGCTTTAGACAGGGCCTCATCAAAGTTTCTCGCCGGCATTGTCCCGGTTCTGCGAATCACTCCAGGGTTTACTTCTCCTGCAAAGATAGTCTGTATGGCCACACTTTTCAAAGTGTCCAGACCTTGCGCCATCATGATACCGTGAATGGGTGCGTATGCATATTCATAGCGGTATTTGTATATATATTCAGGATTATTTGCAAAGGCATCATAATAATCCCATAAATCCCTGGACTCAAAATGATCGTTGTATAATCTGAATGCTTCAACATCGGTGGGCCGCCGTGGAGTAATCGTGCCTGTGCACCGCGCTAATGCGATGATTACACCGCTCTTGCGCAAGAGAGGTTTGTTTCGCCACACGCTTACCGCCCGGCGGGCGGCACTGCAGAGTATAAGCGGGTTGTCGCTCATGTCATAGCCCAGATGATCCGGCATGCCTACAATGACAATATCCTTCTGGGACATCTTTGTTAAAAAATACTTATCAGCTTCCATATATGTCTTTTTTTCGAGTTCCGGGGCGTGTCCGGCAAAGACATTGACTATCTTTGATTCAGGTCCTGTTATGGCGTCAATATAGAATATTTTCTTTCCTATTTCCTTTTCTATTTTTTCATTAACTGCCAATTTGTGCTTTCGGTATATATTTTTTTCAGGCCGGAAGTCGCCGCTCAACGCGCCGCCAACGCGGAAAACATCATAGGAATGAAGAGATCTCAGGGTTCGCTGGCCGGCAAGGCCGATCACCACACCCTGACCGGGGTATCCGCCATAAGGAACGGGAAAGATCGTACCCACGTAAATCAGTAGATCGGAATTCACAAGTGCACTGTCATGTTCCACTTCGGAGCCGAGTTGAGTCTCTCCAAAATGGATGTTTCCTTCAGTGCAATCATGATTGACAATGTTTCCATCTCTCCAGCTAAAGGGGCGAAACCTCTTAAAGGTCTGATCGCCCAAAAGGGCTCTCAGTTCATTGGGACGCCTTTTGCAATGAAGTCCTGTGGCACACAAAAGGGAAATATTGTTTTCGCTTACCCCTGCTTTTTTAAGTTCCTCCACGACCACAGGTATGATTACCTTGAGTGCCTCGGCAGGGGATTTTAATTGGTCGTCAAAGGCAATGGTTACCTTGCTTCCCTTTTTTACCAACTCAGGTATCTTTTCTATGCCGATAGGATTATCAAGGGCCTCTCTTACAGCCTGCTCAGGATTCGGGTGAAGTGGTATCTCGGGAAAAGCTGGTGTGCCGTATCTGAATATTTCCGTGTTTTCAGGGACTGAAATGTCAATCCATGAATTGTGGTATTCGATGGTTACGTTCCTGTTCTTTGCCATAGAAACCTCCTTGGTTTGTTTGATTTAAAGCCAGGCCCGTGGCAGCATATAAAATTTATACTATTTTTAATATTAGTTTTTACAGTTAATGGAAGTCTATAAAAGAACCAGGGTCAAAAATTCTGCTGTATTATAGGCCTATCAAAAAATTTTTATCGGGGTCGGACCCAATGTCATTAACTTAAGCCTTCAGCCCCGATATATAAGTCTCAGGCGTCATTCCGGCGAAAGCCGGTCGAAGATGCCGATTAATCGGTTAATCCAGTCTTTTCAGGCCTTCTGGACCCCGGCTTTCGCCGGGGTGACGGTGTGGGGGTACAATTCCCCTTAAGTTAACAGCATTGGATCGGACCAAGCCATCATACTGAAATTCAAGGTGAATCAGCCTAAAATTAGCTGTTTTGAGGGCTTAAATTGGCATTTCCAGGGGTAAAATTGACCCCGTAAGGAACTGCCGGTTCCCGAAGCTCACAACTCGTTTTACCGCCTATTATCTTCCGCCCTCTTGCATTTATTTCAACACAAAAAACCGGGTCCTTGGGGCTCGGTCAGAAACAAACGGCTCTGCCGGAATAAATAAACCGGAGTACTGGAGTATCGGAGTATTGGTCAAGAAAAAGAACAAGCTTAAAAACTTTCAGGGCTTTTCAGTGAGGAGTGGGGATAACCAAAGCCTGGTCCTATGGGCCAGGAGCTTTACTAATAATTTTTATCTTGACATTGTTTGTATACCAAACTATATTGAGGCAATGAATGGACAAAATGAATACAACGAGCTCATTAGGCTCACCTTTCGCGTGGTCAACAAATTTCAGGCTATTGAAAAAATCGCCCAGCGTTTTGGAACCGAGGAGGAGTTGTATCCACGTGAAATACACACGATTCAGGCAATCGGAAAATATCCCGACACCAACATTACGGATCTGGCATCCAGACTGGGAATAACCAAGGGAACAATCTCCCCGATTGTGACGAAATTGGCCAAAAAAAAGTTTGTGTCTAAATTGAAAGGCATTGAAAATAATAAAGAAATTATTTTACGTCTGACACCAAAGGGTGAAGTTGCCTATCACGCGCATGAGATGATTGAACAGCAAATTCATTCCAAGCTATATGATATTCTGGAAAAAGCCAGTTCGGAAAATCTGAATTTTCTGAGAGAATTCCTCCATGTATCTGAAAACATACTGGATGAGCATTTGAAGGGGATTTCATAGTCCCATATTTTTTTAAAATAATAGTTTGGTATACAAACAATAAATCCACAATAAAAGAGGAGGTAAAGTAAAATGGAAAATATATTCGGGAAGGGAAGGGAATATATGTCGGATACAAGTTTTTCATTCATGGCATTCGGTTACAAATTGAGGGATATCTTCCTGCCAAAGGATAAGTTTATAGAGGGTCTTGGAATTAAGGAAGGCATGACCGTGATCGACTACGGGTGCGGTCCTGGAAGCTATGTTAAAAAGACCTCTGAACTTGTCGGACAAAATGGAAAGGTGTACGCCGTTGACAGGCATAAACTGGCCATAAATGCCGTGAAAGAACGGATCAGTAAGTATGGTCTGAAAAACGTTGAGCCGGTTACTGTGGAGGGCTATTCCTGCCGCCTGGGGGAAGGGATCGCGGATATTGTCTTTGCGTTTGACGTTTTTCATATGATTGAAGATACAACCGCGTTTCTCAATGAATTGCATCGCTTACTGAGAAGCGAAGGTTATCTGCTCATTGACAAGGGTCATCAATCAAGAGAAGAGGCAAAGAGAAAAATCGAAAATGCAGGGATCTGGCAAATCGAACCTGAAAACAGTCATTTTTTTAAATGCAGACCCCTTTAATCCTGCAACCCCTTGATACAGGTACGGGTAAAGGGATGAGTTTTTTTCTGGATTGGTTTGGCTGGTCCTGCAATCGCCAACCAATGGACAACAAAGATGATCCAACAGGCGGCAAGCATGAGAGTCGTAATCGGAATTACAAAAAGAACGTGTTCCATGTTAACCTGACTCCAATATCGATCAGCCTTATGAAAGGACAGAGACGGCCGATATGCAATATAGTTAGTGGACGAAGGTCCAAATAACATACAGAAGGAGAATAACAAATACGATCAGGTTGGAAATCATGGCGCTATTTTCGAGAAGATTTCTTGTCTTGCTGAATATGTGCCTTATTCCAGTGAACCCAATAAAAAGACAACCAATTATGGCAGCAGGCAAGATCCAGGTTCCATTCCAAATGGTGCTGATTCCTAAAATACCCATTGAAAGGTTTGCAAAGCCCAATTCTTGTACGATGATTGATTGCTGATTATCTTTGATCCCTAAAATCTTTTCTGCGGTGAATTGAGGACGGAAGACCTGGCTGAGTCCGGCTATAAAAACCCGGATCCCGATAACCCAAAAAACAAACCATTTTCCAACCAAAGGCATAATTTCCGCCGAGCTTCTAAAGCCGAACATTTCGATGAAGATGGAAGCTATAGGAAAGATGAACATCAATAAAACGGTCATTAAGATATACATAAAGCTGGTTCTCCTTATTTTGAAGGCATAATTTCTACCGCCCAAAACGGGATACGGGTGAGCAGCTCGCACGCTGAATATTGATAGTCATAAAAACGTTCATCTTAATATCAAGAATTTCAATCATCTCACTTGATTATGTATGAAAAATCATCATAGTTTAAGAATAATAATATAGACATCAATTGATTTTTTATTCGCCTTCGCCAGAATACCCTTCGGCTTGTTGTAGAGTAGCGGAGATCCCGCTGGTTATTGCGGGGCGGTGGGAGCTTCATTGTTTGATATTAATTGTATTTTAATATTATTGGAATGCCCTACGAAAAGGGGAAGGCTTACACAAAATGAAAAAATAATCGACAACATCGGGTCGTTTGACAAGATCATAATGTCTAAAAGAGATGCCGGTTGACGCCTCCATTTTTATAACAGGGGCCTGCGAAAAGAATACCTCGCAGGCCATTTATCGAATAAATCAGCCACACTGTTCAATCGCCTCCATACTTTTTATCCAGCATCCTGAGGCCATCGAGTGTCTCCATGGAGTTCCATCCGCGTCGGCTGCCAAAGGGCATAAATTCCATCCCTATGATCTTGTTTTCAGTACCCGTTACCGGTTGTCGCCTCCTGACAATGGAATTTATGAGCAAGGGGTCTTCATCGGGAGCTAATAATTGCAATTGCAGCTTCTTGCCACGGGACAACTTTTTATCGCAGATAAAGGATAGGCCGCCTTTGCTGATATTTTCCACCGAGTAAGGGCCTGAAAATCCCTTGCCGAAAACAAATAGACCTGTTTTCCTATATCTTACCTCTGCCCCGGGGATCATAAACCGTCTACAGCGTCTCTTCTCAATATCATAAGCCATGCAATAGGCCTCTTTATATCATAATTCCTGGGAGGAAAAGTCTGCTTTAGCCGCCTCCTCCCCATTCTTTTACCCAATGACAGGCGGTTGAGTCAATAGGATGTCCAGATGAGCTGGTGAGGAAAGAAAACATAGGCGGTCAGACCTTCATTCTTCACACCCTCAATGAATCCGTCAAAAATGAAGGCCTGACCGCCACACTTTTACCGCTCTAAGGGGTTTTTGCCCACAACGGTTGAGGCAAAGGTGGGGGCAAACATGATATGCCCGAACATAATAGGCTTATCAACCCTCTTAAAGTTGAGGGGGCAATGCAAAAGATTGGCCGGGACATACACCCATGTCGTATTGGTGATGATGTGTGTTTCCGCGTCCTCACCCTCACCCATGGTGAATTCGACCTCGGCCCCGAATTCCTTGAAATTCATTGGATCGCCGCCAATAAAGTACAGGATTTCGGCAATGGCATGCCTGTGCCCCTCGGGTATCATTTTAAAGGGTTTGTAAATGGGCCGCAGGACCTGTGTAAGGGGCTCATCCCACCCTTCCACGGGGGCCTCCTGCCCTAACCCTATGTATACGGGCGCGTCAGGATCAGCCCACGGGTGAATTATTCCCCAGGGTTCTTTTAGGAAATACTTATCATATTTACCATTAGCCATTTTTATCTCCTTCCTTTTTCCCTCAAAGGATTTATATAAAATGAATTGGTATTCAACGAGGGTATTGATTTTCTTATAATAAATAATGACGCGTAATCTTTCAAGAAAAGTCTGCTATCTATATGAAGAATAATCTCTGGTCAGTGGATTCTGACCCGCAGGCCGTGGCCATCGAGCTGTGCCTTACGGGCCTGCATGAGCGCGTCCGTGGGAAGCTCCGCCACAAAAATCTTTTCATTTTTCAGGAGCCTGTCATGCTTGGAAACGCCCATCTTATGGTAGGGCAGGAGTTGTACGATATCCACTGAATCCCTGATTTCCGAGAGGAAGGCCACGTATTCTTCAAAATGTCCTTCCGAGTCGTTCAGAAGGGGTATTACGGGAATCCGGATCCAGAACCGGCCGCCGGCCCCGGCGATTTTTCTGGCGTTTTCCAGTATCAGCTCATTGGGCACACCCGTGACCTGCCTGTGCAGAGCGCTGTCCATGCACTTGAGATCGTAAAGGAACAGATCGGTGTAAGGGAGCACTTTTTCAATGCTTTCCCACTTGACAAAGCCGGTGGTATCCACGGCCGTATTTATGCCACTGTCCTTGCAGCGTTTAAGGAGCTCAAGAGTGAATTCCGGCTGGCAAAGGCATTCTCCTCCCGAGACCGTGACGCCGCCGCCGGATTCATCGAAAAAGGGCTTGTCACGCAGGAGGCGATGCATTACCTCGTCAACAGTCTGGTCAGTACCGCACATATAAAGGGCGTCGGCCTTGCAGGCCTCTGCGCAGGCGCCGCATTCATCACATTTTGTCTTGTCCACATCCGGGTAAACAATATCCTCACCCGTGGCGGTCTGTCTGACCGGACCGGCCGTTATGGCGTCGTGGGGGCAGACGGCCAGACATTTGCCGCAGGCCTCGATTCCGAGGCAGCGGATGCTCATCCAGTTCAGCTCGGTTTTAAAGCCCTGGGACTCGGGACTGTGGCACCATGGGCAGCGCAGAGGGCACCCCTTCAGAAAGACCGTTGTCCTGATGCCGGGCCCGTCCTGGACGCTAAAGCCCTGTATGTCATATATTTTTCCGGTAAGCACTTTTTCCATATTCAAATTTCCCGGTTCCATATTCCTGATTCAGTATTCACGATCTAGCAAAAAGTCCCAAACCTCGTAACTCCAGGGAAAGCCAGAGTCCAGAAGTGCCTAAAAATAATGGATTAACCGGTTAATCGGCATCTTCGACCGGCTTTCGCCGGAATGACAGAAAACTGCACTTTCCGTCTTTTTACGAAACAATCAGTACTACAAAACAATAAAATATTTCAATAGTTATATTCGAATCCATATATTTGGGAAGGTAATGAATACATATTGATTTGCCAAATTCCACAATACTGTGCTATATTTTCTATCTAAATATTTCTAAAATGTAAAAGGAGAATACCCGATGTTCCAGTTTGCTCCCATGACCGACCGTATAAAGCGCATCCGCAAAAAGCGCGATGCCTTTACCAGCGGCCGCAATATGACCATCAATTCCGAGCGTACCAGGATCTACACGGATTACTACAAGGCACACGAAAACGAGTATCCCATCCTGAAGCGGGCAGGCGCCTTCCACACCTGGTGTGCGGCCAGGCAGATCAATATCTTTGAAGACGACATCTTTGTAGGGACCCCCGGACCAGACGAGCGCTCCCTCAGCCCCTACATAGAGTGGAGCTGCGCGTGGGTCCCCGGCGTGGTCAATGATACGGACGAGAACTTCAAGAAGGCCTGGCAATCCTCCGACTCCATCTATATGAGCGACGAGCAGCGTGCGACCTTCCGGGAGGCCTATGACTTCTGGAAGGACAGGACCCTCTCCAAGATGGTTGAGGGCGCCCTCACGGAAGACTTCTGGGAGGCCGAGGGCAACGGCTGCATCCTTAACGGCAGTAACAACCCGATCTTCTTTGGCGTTTCCGGTCTGCCCCAGGGCCACTATATTGCCAACTTCAATAAGGTTGTAAATGTGGGCTTTGGCGAGGTCCGCAGGCAGGCCCTTGAGAAGATTGAGGCCCAAAAGGGCAAGGTCTTCGGCACGGCAGCCAAATCTCACGTCTTCTATAATGCAGTTGTCCGCATCTGCGACGGCGCGATATTACTGTCGAAACGATATGCCGAGGGATGCCGCGAAAAGGCCGAGGCCGAAACGGGCGAACGCAGGGCCGAGCTGCTCCGCATGGCCGAATCCCTGGATTGGATCATGGAAAATCCCGCCCGTACCTATTGGGAGGGTCTTCAGGCCATCATCCTTTATCAGCTGATGCTTTCCACGGACGCCCAGCAGCACGGTCAATCCATCGGCCGCGTGGACAAGTACACGGGCCATCTGCTCCAGAAGCAGTTAGAGGAGGGCACGATCAGTCAGGATGAGGCGCAGGAGTATTCCGACGCTTTTATCCTCCGGCTGAGCGACATTATCGTGCTGCCCGGTTTCTTCGTGGACAACAAGCGCATCATCGAGCTGAATGCCCAGGGCCGGAGCCTCTATTCTTCCATCTATAACGGCCTGACCCCCACCGCGGGTATCGCACTTACCCTGGGCGGCCAGAAGCCGGACGGCACGGACGAAAGCACCCCAGTTACCTATTGCCTGCTCCAGACCTACGGGAGGATGAAGTTTCCGGATCCCACCGTGGCGCTCCGGGTGCATAAAAACACTCCGGATGATGTCTGGAGGCTCGGCATTGAGTCCAGCAAGATCTGCGGCGGTATCCCCCAGATCCAGAACGACGAGGTCATCATCAAGTCTTTGATGGATATAGGCCTGTCCCGTGAGGATGCCTGCAATTACGGTATTGTCGGCTGCGTGGAGCCAGCCGGCGTGGGCAACGAGTGGCCCGCCTGCGGCATGACCGGCCGGGAATCCATCTGGAACATGATGGACGTCGTGCTGCTCACCATCAACGGCGGCGTCAACCCCAGGACCGGCAAGATGGCGCTCCCCTGCAAGAAGCTCTACGAGTATGAGAGCTTTGAAGAGGTCAAGGAGGCCTTCCAGGCCGAGATGAAGTATGTCCTGGACTGGACCGTGTCTTACTCCAACATGTTTGAGATGGTCTATTCCCAGTACTTCCCCTGTATTGTCGCCTCCTCAATGATGGAAGGCTGCCTGGAAAAGGGCAGGGATGTTACGGAGGGTGGCGCCAAGTACAATCGTACCGGCCTGACCGCCTGCGGCACGGCCAATGTGGGCGACAGCCTCATGACCATCAAGAAGCTCTGCTTTGACGACAAGGCCGTTACCCTGAAGGAACTCTACGACGCCCTGATGAACAACTGGGAAGGCTATGAGCAGCTCCGACAGACTGTTATCAACGAAGTGCCCCATTACGGCAATGACATCGATGAGGTGGATGAGTTAGCCGTGTGGGGGCTGGGCAACTTCGCCAATATCATGGCCAATGCCGAAGGCCCCAGGGGAAAGTACTCAGGGGGCACTTTCACCATGACCGCCCATATCTACATGGGTTCCATGTTAGCGGCAACCCCCGACGGCAGGAAGGCCGGCGAGCCTATTGCCGATGCTATCTCCCCCCGACAGGGCTTTGATAAGAAGGGTCCCACTGCATACCTGAGAAGCGCGGCCAAGCTGCCGCACCGGGCGCTTTCCAACGGGGACCAGCTTAATATCCGTTTTACTCCAACATCCGTTGAGGGTGACGAGGGCGCGGAAAAGCTGAAGCAGCTCATCAAGACCTATTTTTCTCTGGGTGGCATGCAGGTCCAGTTCAACGTCGTGGGTACCGAGGCGCTGCGCGAGGCCCAGAAGAAGCCCGACGATTACAAGGACCTTGTAGTCCGCATCGCGGGCTTCTCCACCTATTTTGTTTCTTTGGATAAATTCACCCAGGACGACTTTATCCGCCGAACGGAGCAGGCGATCTGATTTTGCATCTGTTTGTTGTAGAGGGAGAAAATTAATTTCAAGCTGCCAGCCGAAGGCGGGCTTCAATAATATCCCAGGGGACTTGTACCTTCTCATCCCTGGTCCGGCTGACGAGCCCGACAGACTCTAATCTTCTTATATCCGTATGGATATTTTTGTAGTCGCGTTTTAGTTCCCTTGCAAGAGCGAGTATACTCATCGGTCCTTTTTTTCGAAGCTCTTTCAGCAACCCCCACCGGCCCGGTGTAAGGGTCTTAAGTAGCGTTTCGAGGCTCTCGAAATCAAGCCGATGCTCTGCTTCCAGCTTGTCGTCCCTCTCCGCTCGTTTCCATGCATCAATGAATCCTTTTGCCGTGGTCACGGAATCGCCAATCCCGATTTGTATGCCTTTTTTCATTTTTATCTCCTCCTCGCCTTTTCAATCTCTTCAAGGAAATCCGCAACCAGAGTCTCAACATTCTTAAATGGATACAATTCTTCACTATTCCCAATATGTTTGTGATCGCCCTTACCGGTTTCGTTATCGTAGCGAACGATGCAAGTACCGTCGGCAAGCCCGCAGTAGAGTCGATACTTCAAACCATGCGGATTTTCAGGGGTTTTTCCCGGAAGCTGCCACAGGACCATCTCACGGATAGCCACATCGGCGTATATATATTTTTGATGGTAAATCAATCTCGCGGCCATATGGTCTTTTATACCATATGGGTAGACAGGATTAAAGAAAAAAGTGAATATATACCGTCCCCTTTCCCGCTCACTATTTATTTTATGAGATCTATTATTTGGCCCATCTTGGGCAATACGAGCGAGTAAAACAGATTTTTGAATAAGACCTATAAAAAGCGCTCAAAAATCCCGGTTGAGCGAGATGAATCATGGTGCTGGGTCGATATTTTGTTTTTAGAAACCGCGATAATGGTTGGGTATCGGGATTGGTCGGAAAAAGTGTTGCAGCGTTTCAGGGGGAGTGATATCAAGACAACATGCCTTTTTAATGACAATTATTCCGCGTTATCTTGGGGCTGCTGTTGTCTCTCGAAAAGGCGCAGGAACTGAAGAATAGAATAGAGGCATGATTCCTTTCTCTTTTATCGATATAGAAAACAAACTGATGGCCCTGACAGAGCTTTTGAAATGCACGGGCATTGTATTTGAGTCGGGGGAGCATCTCTATGCCTACCCAAAAAGACTCAATAAGCTGTTGCTTGAAAGCATTGATTCAGAAAAGGCCATTAGGTTTTCGAGAATGACTGACGCTTATCCTCATCATAAAATTATTCCATTACAAAACGGGAGCATCACTATAATAGATCCCTCCCCATCTATTGATGAATCAGTCGTTGTATGCTTTGGAACGGAATTGCTTGAAGAGGTCCAAATGGCGACCATCTTTAATACTATCCTGGAAGCCAATATGGCTATCTCATCAAATCTGAACTTGAATGCCTTACTCAATATTATAATGGGTCTTACAGAAAAGATTATGGATACCGAAGTTAGCGCGGTCATGCTATTAAGTCCTGATAAAAAAGAACTCTACTGGGAGGTATCAAGAGGAAAAGGATCGCAGTTTTTTACAAAAACAGTCAGGTTACCTGTCGGTGAAGGTATCGGAGGATTTGTGGTACGGACAGGGGAATCTGTTATTATCAATGATGTAAGCAAAGATCCGCGATGGAACAGGTCCTTCGATGCGGGGAGTGGCTTTTCGACTAAGTCAATGATCTGTGTCCCCCTTAAGTTTCATGGAGATATCCTGGGAGTTATTGAGGTTATTAATAAAAGGAAAGGAGTTTTCACGGACAGAGATCTGAGGATAATCGAAATTATTGCGGCCCAATCAGCGGGCGCTATTGAGAACGCTAAAATCTATGGGGAATTGGAAAGAGCCTATGAAGAACTAAAGATCCTGGATAAGGCAAAAGAGAGGATCTTTAATCACCTGTCCCATGAACTTAAGACGCCCCTGGCCGTGATATCTGGCTCCCTCGATATACTTTCATCAAAGATTGCGGGACCTAATAAAGAAAGATTGGAGAAGACAATTAGCAGGGCACAGCGTAATCTCAACAGGTTAATAGACCTACAGAATAAAATAGATGATATTTTGAATGAACGGCCTGTTGAACAAAAAGAAAGGATCATTGACCTCATTGAAAACACCCGCAGCCTTCTTGAAGAACTTGGTGACCAAGATAATTCGGCATATTCAGAGATAGCAGACCTTATCTCGAAACGAGTTGAATCAATTATCGGTTCAACCGAGATAAAGATGGAAACTATTCTACTCGATCAATTTCTTTTGAAATTATTGGATGAATCCATCAAACATGTCCATCATAGAAATCTGAATATAAGGACCGATCTGGAACAGGGACTTGAAATATATACGGATTGGGAAATGCTAAAAAAAGTGTGCGCAGGGTTATTGAAAAACGCGATCGAAAATACTCCTGATGAAGGTGATATCACAATCAAGGCAACGAGAGAAAAAAATGGAATAAAGGTAGAAGTCATGGATTACGGGGTAGGAATAACACCCGAAAATCAGAAGATGATTTTTGGGGGCTTCTTCCATACACAGGGGACAGCACTCTATTCTTCAAAAAGCCCCTACCAATTCAACGCCGGCGGTTCAGGTACGGATCTTCTCAGGATCAAGATTTTTTCGGAACGATTCGGATTTGCAGTCGATTTTGAGAGTACACGCTGTAAGTTTATACCCGATGACAGGGATCAATGTATTGGGAAAATATCCTCCTGCTCCCACATTTCTGATAAGATAGATTGTTTATCATCCGGAGGAAGCCGCTTCTCGGTCATTTTCCCGGCATAACCTTCTTCTCGGAGTAATACCTGAGGGTCCCGGCCTACCCGAAGTTTAGGCTTACTTACTTTGGTTTCCCATGATCACCATGTTATGGATAAATCACGAGATTCAGATATAAATACACTTCACCCCTTCCCTTTAGACGGGACTCTGTCGCACACCATGCTGAGGGCGAGGGGTCTGCGGAACCGACGTGCGCCTTGTCCGGCATTAAGAAAGTATCGAGAAGAAGAGCCGGATGTCGGGAAGAACGCTATAATTTTCCCTACTTGTCTTGTTTCACAGCCTTCAGCCTATCCCAACCTTCCATAGCTTTCTTGGCTGCAATATGGTAGCCCAGCGACTCAACTAACCGGGACACATCTTCGCTGATCTGTCCGGCCCTGACCTCTAAGCTCATTTCGGGCTCATGGAGTATCTCCACGATCTTTTTTGTGTAACTGAGGACGAATTCGCCGTTGTCGATTTCCCTAAGTTTAAGTTCTACAGATTCCATGATTTCATTATACACATTTCCGTTTTTGACGCAATTGATTTTTATAAGGTCGGCTCCGGCGAGTCCCTCAGAAAGGCAAATCCCCTGAAGCGAGACAATCCTGTATTAGTCCTATTAATGTATAAAAAAAGGGTTTGTGACGGAAATCAGGAAGTCACAAACCCTTTTTTTATGAGTCGGGATGTCAGGTCTTCAGGGGATGTCAGACATAGGTATTCAAGAGCATCCCCTGATAGATCTGCGATAACATGCTCGCGGATACGCCGTAGATGTAGTCCGTGAAATCGGGACTCATGTTTTTCGCCTCTTTAGTGTAATTCAGGGGCGAATCCAGGGCCATTTTATCCAGCCTGCCTTTCACCTGCACGGCAAGGCCGTCAAAACCGCCCAAGGCCTCTTTTAGGCCTGAAAAGTCCTTCTCAAGGGCCACGTTCAATTGAGCGTTATCTACTTCGAGCATCCCTTCATCATTTACGGTGATCCCAAGGGACTCAAGCCCGCTCTTATGTTGTAGGAGATATGAATTAATGGTCGCTCCCACTTCATCTGAGATGTAGTCCTTGTTATCACCAAGAAATTCCAAAAAGGAATTGATCCCGGAGGCGAAGGATGTGACTGCCTCCCCGACCTTGCCTTTATCCGGCGCGACAGTCAGGGTGGTTTTTCCCACGCCTTTCAGATCCACGGTAACAAGACCTTCGTCAAGATAGACGGTATTGGAATTAGAAACATATGCTTCACCATCAACCGTATATGAGGCATCCAGGGCCGATTGAGAGACCGTGTCAGCTCCCGTGACCGAGACCGCGTTACCGGTCAGGTCGGTTATGGCAAATTCGTTGGCTGTTCCCGTATTATCGGATTGAATGACCAATCCACGGGTCCCCTCCAGGGACCCTTCCATCACCTGGGCGGTCACCTCCAGGCCGCTTTCCCCGTTAACGGCCGTAACGATCTTCTGGAGCACATCTTCGTTCGTGTCCCCCTCTTCGACCGTAATGGAAAGCTCAAAATCCTGTCCGTTGATGTTGATGTTAAAGGTGTTTGTCCCCTGATCGACGGATGTCAGGTCAGTGGCGTTCAGCTCCAGGCCTGTATTTTCCTGGGACCTGGCCAACTGGTTGACAGTGATAGTATAGGTTGCTTCAGACGCCCCGCTGTCCGCGGAAAAGGAGTCAATTGCAGTGGCGGTGAGGACATTGGAGTCCGAAGAGACGGGAGTCCTGTCATTGAAGGCTGAATTTATGTCGTCAAGGGTCAGTTTTGACGCCCTGCCGGCAAGATTTGAGATCTCCCCATAGAGTTCGGTTACGGCCTTTGCCGATGCCTCGGAAAACAATGCACTGTCTATCTTGTCCTGAAGGTTTTTTATGCTCGATTCGAAGACCTGCATTATCAGATTCCCGGAATCTTGCACCCCGAGGGATGAAAGAAGACTTGTCATGTTTTGATAATTCAGATAGGAACCCGTTATCTGCATAGCGCTTTCTTTCTTTTGAAGGCCAATAAAAAAAACCCGCTTCCGAAAAGGGAAGACGGGTTTAATTATCAAAACCTTGCAGCCCCGCTGTCATGTCCCCTATTACAGGATTAAGACCGGAGGCTTTGCGTCCCAACCTTTCGGAAGGTTTGCCCTCGAGTTTTTAATTCATTTTTTTTACTGTCTTTATATCGGCAGAAAGGGACAAAAACTTAAATAAAAAAATCAACAGGGCCTAAAAACCATAAAAATTACGTCATTTCAACAAGTTATAGACCCTACTATGGGTATTTAATGGCGGTGAAAATGTTCTCAAGTGATGCGGGGGATAGCGTCAAAATCATAATCTGCGCTCTTTTGATATGGCAAAAAATCGGCTGAAAAAAAAGATAAAAAATGATAGAAAATCAAAAAAAGGACTTGATGAAACAGGCGATTTTGGATGATGATATAGGAGATATTTTTGATCAGGATGAGGATGGTGGCTTCTTGTTTCTTTAATGCTTCAAATCTTTAAAAGGGAGGGACAATTATGACAAAGATAAAATTATTTGGTTATGATTGGGCTGTTTTGATTCCTGCAATAATGGCAATTCTCTTACTTAACGTCAACGTTGCAAGGGCAGAGACGGCCCCACAATACGGGGGTGTAATAAAGATCATTGATTTGTCAGAGGGGGGTCAACCCATTGGCGCCCCATGGAAGGTCAGGGGTATTGACCAGAACCTCATAAGGCCGGCAATCGAGAGCCTTATCCGTGAGGATATAAACGCGAATTATCATCCCTGGCTGGCCACGGAATGGAAGATTGATCAGGCGAATAACAATATTACTCTCTCCCTTCGAAAAGGGGTCAAGTTTCATGACGGGACGGATTTTAACGCCCAGGCAGTGAAATACTGCCTTGACCGGGCCATAGAGAATAAAATGGTCAAGGGCTTTAATAGTGTGGATGTCATAGATGACTATACCGTCCGCATAAACGTGACTCAGTATCAGAATAACATGCTGAACCTCCTCGCGAGCTCCGTTACCAGCCCGGTTTCCCCCACGGCATTTAAAGAGATGGGAGAAGAAAAGGCCATGTGGCACCCTGTTGGGACGGGACCCTTTAAATTCGTGAGTTATGAGCGGGGAAACAGTCTGAAATTCACAAAATGGGACGGCTACTGGGGGAAAGGCAAACCCTATCTCGACGGAATTGAATTTCTCTTTATCAGGGACCCCATGACCCAACTGGCGGCCATGCAGGCGAGCGGAGACGAGAGGGTGGATGTCCTGGCCGTGACATCAGGGGAGCAGGCAGCGATGTTAAAGGCGAAGGGTTTTAAGGATATAACTATGTATACGGGATCAGTGTCACTGATGCCGGACAGCAATGACCCTAATTCGCCCTTCTCCAATAAAAAAGTACGCCTTGCCCTGTCCTACGCCATTAACAGGGAGAGTATTGTAAAGGCAAGGGGATTCGGCTTCTGGTTGCCGGCAAATCAGGCCCCCACCCCTGGTAAGCCGGGCTTTGTGAAGGAATCGGAATTCGGCAGATATGATCCTGAAAAGGCGAGGCAGCTCCTTAAAGAGGCTGGTTACCCCAATGGATTTCAAACCTCGATCTTCTCGCAGCCGGGTCTTGTTGACAGGGATGCAATGGTTGCCGTTCAGAACTTTCTCGGTGAAGTGGGGATCAAGGTGAATCTTGAGTTTCCTGATGGAGGAAAATACAACAGCCTCCGATTCAAGGGATGGGAAAACGGCCTTCTGGCCCAGGCTGTGCGCATGCTGGCCACAACAAATCTGACCTATAATTTCTACTGTCACACGGCAGCCGGGCAATTTCCCAACATGAAGAGACCTGATGGTTTTGTTGAGAAACTTGATGAGTCAATCAGAACACTTGTTCCTGAGAAGGCCAGGATGGAAGAATTGACGAGAATGCTGATCGATGACGCAACCTTCGTCCCGATATTTTATGTTTCCGAGTCACGTATTCTTCAACCCAATGTGCATGACACAGGTTATTTCGAATGGGAAGCCGGAACGGTGTTTACACCGGAAACAATGTGGTTGAGCAAGTAAGACCGCAATAAGAAACCTGTCCCACAAGTTTGTGGGACAGGTTTAAAAAAGAGTTCAAAATGAAAAGGGGTGGTCTCCGGATGGATCTTAGCCGAACATCATCGAAGGCAGCCA
>CAZGIZ010000096.1:0-18373 GCA_964526655.1 uncultured Desulfobacteraceae bacterium
AACCAGGTCTATCAGCTCTTTGAGCCAGGCTCCCAGTAACTTCCTTACCCCTTCCAGGGTTACCTCATGGTTTTGCCTGACCCAGCTATCCGCAGCTTGCATATCATCAGGACCTATTCCCAGTCTCGCAAGTGTCTTCTCTATCCTTGGCCTTTCTTCTTCGATTTCTTCGTATTCATACCCGCAGAGATTAAAAAGTTCATCATAATAAGCCATGGCTTACCTCCTTATTGTTTCGATGAATGTCTCGATGCGTGTCTTCATGGGACCGGTCTCCATGGCATCATATTCGGACTCCAGGACAAGCATAGGAAGCCCGGTCTCTTTCTTTAATATGCCGGGGAAAAAATAGGACTCAACTTTATACGACTCTCTATACATTAATTGATACCATATCATCCCTGCAGCATTATAATCCCCGGCCAGTTTCACCAGGAAATCAAGGCGCTCGGTGCCGGGTCTGAACCAGCCGGGACATACCCGATCCATGAAATACGATTCAGCCAGGTTGCCCATGAGATCGCCCTCAAGTTTTACCTCCCCCCGGTAGGGGCGAATCCCCTCTGCAAATTCTTCCGCAACAACCACTCCGCCGCTATGCTCTATGATATCCATTACCTTGGAGTCTCCCCGGGCGAGGGTGGAACCGGTAAACAGAATTCTCGGACCATCCTTGGGCAGGGGGGCCCTATCCTTGACTTCTTTGACAAATGATTCAAGAATATCAACCATAACCTCCTTGTCGGCAAGGAATGACCCATGATTGAGGGCAACAAATTCTTTGCCGGTCACCGCGACATCCTCAGATTTTCTCATAAGGCTTATCTCTTTCAAGAGTTCCCTCTCTTTGTTGCATAACCGGATTGCTTGCTTGAGCCTCGATTCCGTGATTTCCACCCCTGTGAAATCTTCAAGTTTCTTCTTAAGCCGTGTTATGCCTTGAAGATAGTACTCAAGGGCATACCCGTCCTTGACGTGGGGAACACCAAAGACAAAAGATTCGATCTCGGGGGTATAATAGCCCGCTGTGTTTGAAAAACCCCGAACATGATTGTCTGTTATGGGAATTACAATAAGATCTGCGATTGTGTAATAGGGGTCTTTCCCGGATGTGAGGTAACCTATCTGGCTCCGCCAGAAGGGATCCAGCCATCTGCATATATAGGACCCGGCATCCCTTAATACAGCATTATCTCCAGCCTGAATAAAGCATAGGGGTATGGCGCCACAGGCTAACACAAGTTCTTCCGGTAAATAACCCCCTGCGGAGTAGCCTATAATCCTGCGGCGCTGCTCCTTTGCCCTATTCAGATCAGTGAGTCGCGTTTTTAAATGCGAATCGAGCCTCTCAAGAGCCTTCATTTCTGCCTCCTCTATTTAAGATGAAACCAATTATCCAGATAAAAAAACACATAGTATTTATCATTCCCTACTAAATTCCTATAGTTTATGAAAATTTTAAATTATTTAGCATATGAGAATAATAAAGGCAATCAAAATGGCATCTGGAGCAGGGCACGCATCGTCTTGCGACACCGACATTTTTTTATCCTGTTCTTGCAAAAAGCTAATGGTTCTATTATCAATTCAACCAACCCTGTTAAGCAGGTTCTTCCGGCAAATGAGTACGCTGAATAAAAATTATCATTATAGAAGATGGGAGATACAGACTATGAAAGTAATCGCGGTAAACGGGAGTCCGAGGAAGAAATGGAACACGGCGACCCTCTTGAGCAAGGCAATGGAAGGCGCCGCCTCGCAGGGGGCGGAGACCGAGCTGATCCATCTCTACGACTATGATTTCAAGGGGTGCATAAGCTGTTTCGCGTGTAAGACGAGGAACGGCGAGAGCTACGGCAGGTGCGCGGTAAAAGACGACCTTACCCCAATTTATTCCAGGATAAAGGAGGCAGACGGCCTTATACTGGGTTCACCCATCTATTTTGGAGACGTGAGCGGCGAAATGCGGTCCTTTATGGAGAGGCTCCTGTTCCCTTACCTGGTTTACGTCTTTCCGGCCAAGACACTTTTCCCCAAAAAGATCCGTGTGGGGTTTATCTATACCATGAACGCGCCTGAGGAATTTATAAAACAGGCGGGCTATGACAGGCTTTTCAGCGCCAATGAGAGGGTACTCGGCATGATTTTTGGTAATACCGAGTCCCTTATGAGCTACGATACCTATCAGTTTGAAGACTATTCCAAGATGGTAGCGGACGGTATAGACGGAGAAAAGAAAAAAAAGAGACGCGAGGAGGTATTCCCCCTGGATTGTGAAAAGGCCTTTGAGATGGGGGTCAGAATGGCGAAGAATAAATAGAGGTAAAGAGACCATGAGCGGATTGTCATTAGAGAAAAAATACGAACGCGCGGCCCAGGTGATCTGCAGGCAGGGCATCGTGACCTTCCCTGTCAACGAGACCGTCATATCCATCCTCAAGATAGTCATCGGGGACGACGAGGAAGAGCTCGATTTCATCTATGCCTTCAGAGAAAAGGCCTCCCAGACAACAGAGGAGCTCATTAAATCCAGTGATTTACCTGTGGAGCGGGTTGAAAAGCTCGCTGCCGGTCTTGCCGGAAAGGGCCTGATCTTCAACCAACCGAGCTCAAGCGGTATCATGGTCTACAGGCTGCTCCCCCTCATGACGGTCGGATTGATGGAGTACACCTTCATGGGTGAGCTGAAGGGAGACGACAGGGAACAGCGGCTGGCCGAATTGTTTGAAAGGCTCATCAAAGACCTGGGTGAGCAGATCCAGGATAATTACGACCTCTTTGTCCCCGTATTCAAAAAGTCCCCGCCCGTGGACCGGACCGTTCCCGTGCGGACTACGGATAATAACCAGAATATCAGGATCATCCCCGTTGGCAAGACCATGGAGGTCCCTGAGGAATACGTCCTGCCGAGCCAGACTGTCGCTGACATAATCAACAAGTTCGAAGACATCGCCGTGGGCCGCTGTTTCTGCCGCCAGCGGCGAAAGATGCTGGGCGAGCCCTGCAACCTTGACGCGCCCATGATGAACTGCTTTACCTTCGGAAAGTCCGCCAGGCATACCGTTGCCCAGGGATTCGCGAAGAGGGTGACAAGGGAGGAAGCACTGAAGATAATGAAGGAGGCTGAGGAGGCGGGCCTTGTGCACAAGGCCTTCCACCCAGGGTCAAACATGTCACGGCCTGAAACAAGCATCTGCAACTGCTGTAAAGACTGCTGTGACACCTTGAGGGTCTGGCGTGACGGGGTCCTGCCCCTGATCAATTCCACCTATTATCTTTCCGTGATCGACCGGGACGCGTGCACGGGCTGCGGAATTTGTATGGAACGCTGCCCCACGGAGGCTATAAGACTGGATGAAATGGAAAGAGCCGTCAGGGATGAGAGCTCCTGTTTCGGCTGTGGCATCTGCGCCCGTTTCTGTCCCGCGGACGCGATTTCATTGAAAGAGGGCCTTAGAAAAGTGTTTCTTCTCCCGCCACGCCTGCGGAAACCGGCATAATACCGATTTATATTTCTCCCCTCCCCTGCCTGGCCCGTTACCCGGCAATCCTGTCTAACAACAGGGCCAGGGCCCCGGGAGCGGTAACGTGGGGGCTGTGACTGGAATCGATCTCGAAATAATCCCACCCGGGCTCGCTGCGGGCGCGGCCGGCAAAGGGCCGGAACACGTCGCCCGGCGCAGGCCTCGTGCAGTATATGTATGATCTTGGAAGATGATCGCCTATCCCTGTCAGGGAGACCTTTTGCTCAAAGGTCTTGAGCGGCTGCATCACGCGCCTCGGCATTATCCATGCAACGTCGGCCTCGCTTGTGTCCGGTGGCAGGGGATTGGGTGGGAGCCGCCAGCCGTCGCCTTCCTTTCGCGCTGCCTCCAGCATACGGGCGCACGCCTCGGCCGGATGTAAATCGAAGAGGGACTGCCCATCGGCCGGCACAAAGGCGTCAAGATACACGAGGCGGGCCAACCGTTCCGGGACCCGGTCGGCAACGGCCGTGGCCACCATGCCCCCGTAGCTGTGACCTATGAGGCAGACTTCCCAAAGGTCTTCAAATTGAAGGACTCCCAGGATGTCATCGATGTGCGTGTCAAGTCCCACCTCCGGTTTCGCCAGATGCAGTCTTTCCCCTATTCCAGTGTAGGTCGGTGTAAACAGTTCATGCCCCCTTTCGTGAAGCAGAGGCCTCATCTTCTTCCAGGACCAGCCCGCTGACCAGGCCCCGTGCGCCGCCAAAAATGTCGCCATGGACTTCTCCTTTCAATGGGATATTTGCCCTCACAAACAAGATACCTGAATTGCTTATACCCTTATCCAGTAATGTTAGGCAAGAATGTTGAGCTGTATAAATCCATCGTCAGTAAAGGTTACTACGAGATCTCTTTTTATGGATAAAACCCTTAAGTAATAAAAATGAATCAATATTTTTTCCTTGACTTTGATAATTGGTCTGACATATTACATATGCCATAATTCTTTGCCGCAATTTCTCCTCAATTCAAGGAGTTCCATGGAAACCTCTCCATTTAAGCCATTGTCATCAAAGAGGATTTTTGAACAAATATCCGATCAGATAAGGGAACTCATCCATTCCGGTGTCTTTAGGCCCGGTGAAAAACTGCCTTCCGAAAGAGAGCTTGCCATTCAGTTTCACGTCGGGAGGACGGCCCTCAGGGAGGCGCTGAGGGTCCTGGAAAATGAAGGACTCATCGTTATCAGACAGGGAAGTAACGGGGGTTCCTTTATCAGCAAGCCACAAATCCATAAATCCACAAAATCCGCCATGGAACTGTTTCATTTGGATGAATTGCCCCTTCAACATGTGACCGAGGCAAGGATCCCCCTCGAATTGGCTGTCTTGGAATTTGTGATCGACCGAATAACGGAAGAAGATCTTGATCATCTGAATAAGATGAATATCAGTTCGGACGAATATTTAAAAAGGGGCGCCACTCCCGTATCCAATATCACAAATTTCCATGTGTATCTGGCCAAGGCAACCAAGAACCCTGTTTTCGAGATGCTCGTGGGATCTATCGTCAATCTGGTTTTTAAGATATTAGGTAAAGTTGAAAACAGGGAAGAGCAAAATGTCACATTGGAAAGACACCTGTCTCAGCATACGCAAGTGCTTGAGAGCCTGAGGGACAGGGATCTCGATAAGGCGAAAGCGGCCATGAAAAGCCACATCATGTCAACTCATAAAAATATTGAAAGGGCAATAGAGGCATCCACTTCAAACAGATTGATGTCAAACGTGTAAAAAATTCACGACCAAATAATGCGGTCTGTCTTAATCTCATAGGATTTTTCTTATAGGGACAGGTATTGTGTCCCTCTTCGAGGGGATAGGCATGAAATAAGGTACAAAGTATAGGGTTTAAGGAAAACGTTAACAGAAACTGAATAAATAAAGAAACCCATTTTTTAATTCTACTGGAGCTATCATGACTGAATCGGAAGAGCTTAGGCTTTCGCGTCTGGAGGCTGTTATTGAGATACAGAATCTTCAAGGGAGATACAATCATTACCTCTCCATGGGTAGCTTTGACAGGATTATGGAGATGTTCTCCGTCAAGGAGCCGAATATAGAGCTGGAAATTGCGGACAGCGGCATCTATATGGGCCGAGAAAGCATCGGGAGATGGCTGGCAAATAGTATTAAGCCCAAACACCATTCGAGAGGTGGCATGGGGCTCATGATGCTTTTGACACCCGTCATTGAAGTCAGCAAAGATGGAAAATCGGCGAAGGGCATGTGGCATAGTTTCGGCTGCACAGCTTCCAGGGACGAGAAGGGCGTGAGGGCCTGCTGGCAGCAGGGAAAATACGACAGCGAATTCGTTAAGGAGGACGGAAAATGGAAGTTCCGGTCCATCCACTGGTATATCAACTTCAGGACACCCTTTGAAGAAGGCTGGGCCAAGAAGCAAATGACGGGCAGTGCCACAGCGCCGGGAATCCGGCCGGATGGCCCCAGTACCTATTTCATGCCCTATAATCCGGACGCATGCAATGAATTCTGGCCGCCTCCGCCCGAGCCGGAACAAGATAAAGATTAAACAAAGGGCCTAACGGTCTTTTCATATTAACAACACTTAAAAAGGGAGGTGCAGGTATGGAAAAGAAAAGGTTGAGGATGTTTTTTTATTTTAGTTTCCTAATTTTTACCCTAAGTGCTATGCTGCTTGCAGCCGGGAACTCCCTGTCACAACCGGCCGACCCGAAAAAAATTGTAATAGGCTTTCCCACTGAACCGGACGCCCTGCTCCCGAGTGACACAAGTTACGGAGTGACCTCTTATCCCATCAGTAATAATATCTTCGAAAGGCTGGTCGATATTTCGGCGGATGGTAAATTTATCCCGGGCATTGCTTCCTGGGAGGTGCTTGCCGGCGGGAAAGAGTTTCTATTCACGCTTAGAAAAGGTGTCAAGTTTCATAGCGGCGATCCTCTCACGGCCAGAGATGTAGAGTTTACCCACAATCGAGCATGGGAAAAGACAGCTACATACAAGCGCTATATGAGAAAATTCGACAGGCTGGAAGTTATTGATGATTATCACGTCAAGTTCATCTTCAAGAGCCCGGACGTCCTATTCATACCAACGCGTATCAGCTATGTCGTATCAAAAAGCTACTACGACCGGGTGGGTGAGGAGCAGTTTGTGAAAAATCCTGTTGGAACAGGCCCCTATAAATTCGTGGCCTGGAAGCCCGGGGAATACATTGATATCGAACGTAACGAGGATTACTGGGGAGAGAAACCGCAGGTCCAGGCGGCGCGTTTTGTGTTCGCCAAGGAAGACACAACCAGGGTTGCCATGTTGAAGGCCGGTGAGGCGGACATCATCATGAGCACCCCCTATCCACTGGTAAAGGATATTGAAGCAGCGGGCTTTAAGACTGTAAGACTGCCTACCCATCCTCCCTGCTCCGTTCAATTTCATAATAATAATCCTAACGTCCCATGGTATCACAGGAAGGTCCGGCTTGCTATCGCCTATGCTATAGACAAGGACGCCATCGTGAATGATCTGTTCCATGGCATCCCGACGGGCTTCCCCAGACTGGCTCCATGGGAGCTCGGCTATGATCCGGAGCTGAAACAGTACCCCTATGACCCCAAAAAGGCGACGGAGCTTCTCAAAGAAGCGGGATATCCCAAGGGCTTTGAAATGCCCATCTATTATTTCGCCGGCAGGTCCTACGGGCAAAAGGAGACGGCCGAGGCCGTGGCGCTCTATCTAAACGCAGTAGGAATAAGGTGCAAGATTCAGGGTATTGAAGCAGCGCAAATGCTGGCAAAAGTCAGGGCCTGGCATGACGACCCCAAGACGGTGTATGTCGGTGTTACAACCTCTCCAATGGCCTTTCTGCCAGACCCCACAGAGGCATTAACAACCGCGTACATCTCCACGGGCTGGGGGTCCATGTATTTTAATAAGGATCTCGACCCCATCATCGAGGAGGCCAGTGTGACCATGGACAGCGCAAAAAGGGGAGAATTAATAAAAAAGGCCATCCGGATGTTGCATGAAGATGTCGCCACTGTCCAGATCTGGGCCAACACAAGCGTTTATTCCATGAAATCGAATATAGACTTCACCCCGACACTGAAGAACCGGGAACCGCTGATGCTCCTCAAGGACGTGAAGGTCAAATAATAGCGGTTCATTAATCCAAACAGATTCCTAAAAATGCTAATGGGGATTAAAAACAAGGGCCGGCAAAATGCCTGCCCTTGTTTTTATGTAAAAATCCCATGCGGATCTGTGATATTATTCCTATGCCCCGCGAATATACGAACGCCCGAATGAACCTTAAGGACATTAAATAATATTAGCCCGGGAGAGAGACTCAGGTGTGGAGATATATTTTCAGGCGTGTATTACTGGGTATAATAACCCTGATCGGTGTCAGCATCATCATCTTTGTCGCGGCCAGGCTCTCCGGTGATGTGGCGCTTCTCCTGGCGCCCCAGGAAGCGACGGAAAAAGAAATTCATGACATTCGCGTCAGGCTCGGCCTGGACAAGCCCATACCCGTGCAATACTACGTCTTTGTCATCAACGCGGTCAAGGGAGATTTCGGCAAATCAATCAGATACAACCGGCCTGCCCTGGAAGTGGTCATGGGCCGGCTGGCGGCGACCGTTGAACTGGTAGGGACCTCCTTTTTCCTCGCGATTCTTATCGGCATCCTGCTTGGCACGAATTCAGCGACAAGGCGTGATTCATGGCTGGACCAGACAGGGAAGTTATTTGCCCTTTTCGGACAGGCAATGCCCGGCTTCTGGGTGGGGATAATGGCGATATTAGTCTTTTCAGTGGCCCTTGGCTGGCTGCCCACGAGCGGGCGCGGGGGAATCAGTCACCTGGTCTTGCCGGCATCTTCAATGGCCTGGTATTCAATAGCCTCCACAATGAGGGTCACCCGCTCGTCCATGCTGGACGTACTGGATAGTGAGTACATAAAGATGGCCAGGATGAAGGGCGCCCCTGAGAGGGTCGTGGTGTGGAAGCACGGCCTCAGAAACGCACTCATCCCTGTCGTCGGTCTTTGCGGCATGCAACTGGCCCATCTGATAGGCGGTGCCGTTATTATCGAGACTATTTTTAGCTGGCCCGGGCTGGGCAGCCTCATTGTCGATGCTGTCTACTCTCGAGATTATCCCCTTGTCCAGGCGGGGGTATTCTTTATTTCGACCTTCCTGATTACACTTAATTTGATCGTGGACCTGCTATACGGTGTGATTGACCCCCGGATAAGATATGAGTGAGATGGAGAGTAAGACATTATCAGGAGTAATTTGATGGCAATAGGGGAAACTACCTTTCATTATCGTCGCGTGAATTTTCGTGGAATGTTTCGTGCTCTCAGGGAGCTTCCTGTAGCTCCCATTATTCTGCTTCTACCCGTGGTAATTTGCGGGATATTCGGGCCACTTTTTTATCCCCATGATCCCACTGTCATGAAACTCTCATCCGCCCTGAAGCCCCCCGCCTGGCTTTCAGGCGGGGACTGGTCGTTTTTCCTCGGCACGGACAATATGGGCCGGGACCTTCTTAGCCGGCTGATAGAGGGGGCCAGGATTTCACTCCTGGTGGCTGTTTTCGGCGTTGGAATCGCCGGAGTGTTTGGTGTTGCCATGGGCATGATCGCCGGGTATTTCGAAGGGAAAACCGACAATATAATCATGCGGGTCGTCGATACCCAGATGTCGATACCCGCGATTCTTCTTATCATTCTCCTGGCGGCGGTCCTGGGAGCAGGATTGGCGACAATAATTATCTCCGTTTCACTCGTTTTCTGGACTACCTATGCCCGGGTGATCAGGGGGGAGACACTGAGCATTAAAGAGCGAGATTATGTCGCCCTTGCAAGGGTTACGGGGTGCGGGCACGCAAGGATAATAGGGAGACACATTTTTCCCAACCTCATAAACACGGTTTTGGTATTGGCCACACTCCAGCTCGGCCGGGCCATAATAATTGAAGCAAGCATAACTTTTCTGGGCCTCGGAATACAGCCCCCGGCAACCGCCTGGGGCCTGATAATATCCGACGGCAGGATATATATGTCAACCGCCTGGTGGGTCCCCACATTTGCCGGGATAGCCATAATGATAACCGTACTGGGCGCGAATCTGTTTGGTGACTGGTTGAGAGACAGGCTTGACCCAAGACTCAGGCAGGTGTAGACAACTGCCTCTGGACCTAAGGGACATGAAGGAAAACACTCTTTTATCCGTGGAGAATCTGAGGACTTACTTCGACACAAAGGCCGGACTCGTGAAGGCCGTTGACGGCGTCAGCTTCTCTGTCAATGAAGGTGAGGCCCTGGGTCTTGCCGGAGAATCGGGGAGTGGGAAGAGCATCACCTGCCTCTCTATCATGAGGCTTGTCCCTCAACCCGCGGGCCGCATCGTTTCCGGCAGGATTCTCTTCAATGGTGAAGACCTCCTTGCCAAAGATAAGAGCGAAATGATCAAGTGGCGGGGCAAAAAAATCGCCATGATATTGCAGGATCCCCTGATGTCGCTGAATCCGGTTTTTACCATAGGCAACCAGGTAGCCGAACCCTTCAGGTTTGATGATAAAAGACTTTCACCTGCCAGAATTAAAGAGAAGGTTGTAGAGGTCCTCAGAAGCGTTAAGATTCCCTCTCCTGAACGTCGTTTGAAGGACTACCCATTTCAGTTCAGCGGCGGTATGAGGCAAAGAACTGCTGCCGCCATGGCCATAGCGCGCTCTCCCAGGCTGCTTATCGCCGATGAACCGACCACCTCTCTGGATGTTACCATTCAGGACCAGTTTCTCAGGTTGTTGAAGGAAATGCAGCAAAAGACCGAGATGGGCCTTATCTTCGTCACCCACGACCTCGGTATAGTGGCTGAAAGTTGTGATCGAGTGGCCATAATGTATGCGGGCAGGATCGTGGAAAACGGGAGCGTCAAAAGGGTCTTCGAAGATCCGGCCCACCCCTACACAAGGGCCCTTATGCGGGCCTTGCCGAAGATGGGAAGCAAGAGGAGGAGGCTGTATCAAATCGACGGGGAACCGCCGAATCTGTCTGAACTGCCCACGGGATGCAGCTTTCATCCCCGCTGCCCACATACAATGGAAATCTGCCGGACCCAGTACCCGCCTGAATCAGCGGTAAATGGAGGCGGCCGTGCCTCATGTTGGCTGTTGGAAAAAGGGGAGATGTGAATGCGGGCCCTTCTTGATCTAAAGAACGTTGTCAAGCACTTTCCCATATCCGCCGGGGGATTATTATTCAAGAAGTATAAGATGCTGAAGGCCGTGGATGATGTATCCTTTTCCATCAACACTGGGACATGTTTTGGCATTGCCGGGGAGTCGGGCAGCGGAAAGACAACTATCGCCAGGCTCATCCTTCTCCTTGAGAAAACGACCAGCGGCTTAATACGCTTTGAGGGAAAAGAATTGCGGCAGCTCTCCAGGAATGACATCATGTGGTACCGCGGCCGGGTTCAGACTATCTTTCAGGACGCCGCCAGTTCACTTAACCCCCGTATGCGCGTCGGTGACATTGTGAAAGAACCCCTGGTGGTCCAGGGTAAAGGAAGGGCGCCCGGGAGAACCGTCGAGGAACGCGCCGAAGAGATACTCGGGCTTGTGGGCCTTGGCCCGTCCAACCTAAAAAAGTATCCCCATGAATTGAGCGGGGGCCAAAAGCAGAGAGTGGCCATTGCGCGGGCCATTGTATTGCACCCCTCGCTCGTCATACTGGATGAGCCCGTGTCAGCCCTGGACGTCTCCATTAGGGCCCAGATACTTAACCTCCTGGCCGATATCAGGGAAGAGCAACGGCTTACCTACCTCATCATCGCCCATGATCTTGCCATGCTGGAGCATGTGACCGACCAGATCGCGGTAATGTACCTGGGCAGGATAGTCGAGATGGGTAATACGGAAGAGGTCTTTGGTAATCCGAAACACCCCTATACAAAGGCCTTGTTCGAGGCCGTTCCCCAGCCCGTACCGGGGAGGATCAAGGACCACGCGGCCCTTTCAGGAGAGATAGGAAATCCCCTCGACCCGCCTTCAGGCTGCCGGTTCCACCCCCGGTGTAATCGGGCCCAGGCCGGATGCGGCCAGAGAGATGTATCCCTCCGGGAAGTCAGTCCCGGTCACCTTGTCGCCTGTCACTTGAGTTGAGGCAATGAGGGATAATCTCATTAATCTATTGGTTGGCAACTTTTTACAAGAATGACCTTCCGGTTCCCGTGGACTTCTAATGTGAGGTCCAGGAAGTATCGATTCAAGCCGTTAATTGTAGGGGATATTCCTGAAGAAGGCTCAAAATATCATAGCCTCTATTTTATAAGGCGTGTCTCTATCTCCACCTTTTTTTCTCCAAGCCTTTCACCTCTCAATCTGATCCGGAACGCCCGCTCTCCCTTTAACTCTTCCGTGGGCAACAGGTAGGCAAGAGATCTGACACAGTCACCGGTATTGTCGTCGCACATGCTGAATTCCATGACCATACCGCTGATGTCTATCGAATCTCTGCCCGATTCAACAAGACATTCTATGGGGTCCTCCAGTTCTTCTTTATTGACATATAGGAAAACCCGCAATTCTACCGGCCTTTCGCCCTGTTGCCGCGCCTCTTCCGGGGAGAGGGACTTTCCCGATTTTTTCATTTTGAGAGAAAGGCCTGCGATTCTCACAAAGGGGGTAATGAGATCCAGATATCCGGTCTTATCCCCCAAAGAAAATTTATTGAGCCCGAGGTCATATCCGCCAAATTCATTCATCTTATAATCAACATTTTTTCCATACTGGATGGCTTCCTCGATCTTCTGTGGGGAGAGCTCAAAAAGATTGTCTTCCCCGCCAAGGGCATTGCCGCCGTCCAGAAACAGACATAAACCGAACAATAATATTAGCGATTTTATGTTGATCCTCACAGCAGCCGACTCCCTCCCCAAAAACATTGGAGATCTCACCCCCTATCGCTTTGGGCCCTATTTAGAGTAACCCCCGGTTCCTTGCCATGGTGAGCATCTGTTCGGTGCCGCTGACCGGCGGCGTCATGTGTTCAACCGGCGGTTTGGGCATCAGCTTCACGGCCTCTGACGGGCAGGTTGTGACGCATAGTCCGCATCCGATACACCTCTCCCTGTTGATGACAGCCTGGTTTTCGTCATTCATAAGGATCGCGTCCATCTGGCATCGGTCCAGGCAGGTCTCACATCCTGTGCAGAGCTCCGGGTCCACTGCCGCAAAATAGTTGGAAAATACTATTTCAGCGGGCCTGGGATAGAGCTTTATGGACCTGAGCACGCCGCAACAGTCCCCACAGCAGTTGCACATCCCGGCCGGGTTCTGTGATGTAGCTGGCTGGGTCACCAGGCCGCTGTCCTGAGCCTCCTTCAGAATTGACACGGCCTCATCAAAGTCAACCCGGCGCCCCATGCCCCTGTCAATGTAATACTGGCCCATGGAGCCGAAATAGAAGCAGGCTTCCATCTTTTTATCGCAGCCTTTGCCGATGACTTTTTTCTGCTTCCTGCAAATGCACTCCGCCACGGCAATGGTCTCCTTTCCCCTGAGAATAGAGACCGCATCATCGTATGCAGCCACATGGTGCGTGACATTGATCGATTTCTGTACCGGAACCGTGCGCAGAAACATACCCCCGATCTTTTCAAAGGTCCTGCTGAACCCTTCCTTATGGTACTGTTCCACCATCTTTGCAAGATCCTGTCCCAGGTCTTTGACCTGAAATTCGAAAAGCCCGTGCACGAATGGAACCGCCGCATACCTGACCGACTCCCCGCGTTTAAGCCTGAAGAGCAGCCCCCTTTCGCTCATATCCGCAAGCCTTGTCGCAACCTCCGAGAGCGTTTTCCCGGTTCTCTGTGCGACCTGTTCGCATGTCTCCAGCTTTTGCGTCATTGACAGAAATATGGCGGCATCATCTGTTGAGAACAACTCCTTCAAGATCTTTAACTCGATACCGGATTGCGTGGACGGAAAGCCGATTGAGTAGTGATCCAACCGTTCCTGAAGCTCCCTATAAATGTCCTTTGTCATGTTGATCCCCCCTGTGAAGACATTTCTACCGTATTTTGCGCCGGCGGTCCTTTAGCGCCCTGATCCTATGACCCTTCTTTTTGTGTGGCGGCAATCTCCACCCTGCAAGCTCGCCATCAGCTCCGAATATCCTGCGGGGATGAAGCCTCTTGCCGCACTTGGAACAACGATAAATGCGGTCTCCATCTAAAACAAAATCCTGCTGATCACACCAGTCGTCCATACCCATTTATAACTCTTTTTCAAGGCCCTGTAAATGTCAATGCCCGACCCCGGTTTTTTATCCATATTTTATTTTTAAATCGTTTTGGAATCAACGAACCATCCTGACAAATAGACGGCATGGAATTCGGATTACGGCAGATAGCCAAAAAAAGATATAAACCCGAAACCGATTGCGCATGGAAAGGATATATATAAATGGGGATATAAAGGCCGCCAGGTCGAAGGACTGGAAAAAGAGTTCCGCGAACATTGGGAGATGCCTGTTTAAAGGAATATCCGCATGAAAACCATATCTGTACCGGCAAAGGAACACGACTACTCTTTTGATTTCTTACGAACAGCGGCCATGCTCGGGGTCATCCTCTATCATACGGCAGGGGCCTACAGTTATTTATCACCCTATTGGCCCGTACAGGATCAGCAGGGTCTTATAGGGAATGGTCTGAGAGGGCTTTTGGTCGTTTTTATTATGCCCTTTTTCTTTTTTATTGCCGGATTTTTTGCCCTCCCATCCATTTGCGAGAAGTCAATTTTCCAATTTTCATGGCAAAAGTTTAAGAGGCTTGGAAGTTATTGGGTGTTCATCGTCCTCATTGTGATTCCCTTTTTTGCGTGGAAGCAGCGTCAATTAAGCGGGAATTATTTTGAGTATTGGTATAATGATTTAATAAGTTTTAACGATATTAGAATCGGTCCATTAACACCTTTTAAGTATAACCATATGCATTATTGGTTTATATCCCTGTTGTTTTATGTTTTTATCTTATTTGCGCTGTTCAATAAAATCGTCCGTGTAGTTCATGAGAAAAGGGTCCTTGTGACAGGGAAGGCGTACAAGAGAATGACGCTCTATGATTTACTCATCCTGGGTCTTTTTACTGTAACGGCCGATTATATATTCATACGATTATTCCCTGATTCAAGCTGGGTCGTCATTCCCAAGGTCTTCCAGTGCAACATAAACCAGTTGCCTATCCTGCTCCTGTTTTTTGGATTCGGCGTGTATTCCAGGAATAGAAAGTGGTTTATGAAAGAGGATATGCCCGGTAAGCCTGTTCTCTGGATGTTTGTCTCTCTTTTTTTGACCATCCTCTATTTTATCATCGGACCGGATCTTTTTGAGAACATAGACATTTCAACCAGCCTTTCCCCCCTCTACCTATTATCCTTTTCGCTGGTACGATCATTTTTGCTTTTATCTTATCTCATGATGTTCTCATCGTTCGCGGTCAGGTATTTTAGGCATAGGAATCCCTTTTTAAACAGGATAGCCGATGTCTCCTACGAGATATATCTGGTCCATATGTTTATTGTCGGCGGTTTTCAGATGCTGTTTGTAAGATACGCTTCCATTCCGGTTGGTATAAAAATTTGTGCGGTATTTATGATCGCCACACTCATCAGTTATTTCTTTGGAAAATATACCCTGAAAAAATTCCCCAAGATAAGTGGCTCCGTCTTGTTCATTCTCTTCTTTGTGTTGATGGTAATATATAATCAATAGCACTTGATCCAAAATAGGCTCAAATGTTTATTGCTTATGGGACCAGGTAATCTATTATCCTTTCTTTCATCCCCTCTTATTAGGGATCTTTTGCTATCTGTTGCAAAGCTTTGACCTATTATCGTATACCTATGAATCACCACAAGTCATTGAAATGCTAATATATTTAGGAAAAAAATTATTCAATTCAGACGGACTTTTATCCAAAAGACCAACCAGGCCGATTCCATGCATTGTCAGGATGAAAAGTGCCGGCAAGGTTCATGCCGATTAACATGTCTATTTATCCAAAATGCGAATTCAGAGAAATATTTCAGGATGGCGTTTAGGGAATGACCGTTTCGGGCTATTTATCAAAAAAGGCAGTACTGGCTTTTTTGATAAATAACATCATTTCCATGGAAGAAGGATCAAAGGCCGGCGTCATTTTCATTTTTTAATCGTTTTGGAATCAACATCCCCCATCAAAATAACTGGTAGTCTGTCACGTTAGTCAATAACGTCCCGTAAACACGAATTAATCGTGAACAAAAGTCAACCGGAGACCCCTTCTATTAGTCTAAGAATTCCCGCAAGATTAGTGGAAACGATATCTTTACCCTCTATCGCGCTTCTCGTTCTTGAAATCAACGCCATTTTATCGGCCCCTATCATCTCTGATGTCTTTTTTAATTTATCCAAATCGCTACTACCAGGTGATCCGGAAAGCTTTATCTCAAAGGCCCAGGTTTTTCCATCAATCAGCAATACAAGGTCCAGTTCATGCCCGTCACTTGTCCTGAAAAAATAGGGCTCTTTATCGCGGCCCGATGAATTAAGGCAAGCAAGGATCTGTTCTATCACAAAGCCTTCCCAACTGAATCCAACCCATGGTTGATTGATCAGATGGTCGAAGCTTTTCACACCCATAAGACTATGCAGGAGACCGCTGTCTCTCCAGTACACCTTTGGGCTTTTTACAAGCCTCTTTTTAATATTAGTGGCGTAGGGCTGAAGCCTCCTTATCATATATACCTGTTCAAGATAGTCCAGGTAGGAATTAACCGTATGATATGACAAACCCATGCTCTTCCCAACCTGACTGGCGTTCCAGAGGTTACCATGAGCTGCTGCAATCATCCGGAAAAATCTACGAGTGACCTGAGGAGTGGCCGGCAGGCCCCACTGCGGAAGGTCTCGCATAGCAAGGAGATCAAGGTAATTCTCATGCCAAAGGGGGAATTGCCCTTTTCTTAATATACCTCCGTCAGGGAAACCTCCCATTAGCCACAGGTTATCCAAACCTCTTCGCTTGACTTCGTTCAAAAAAAATGGAGAAAGCTCACAAAGGGCTATTCTTCCTGTCAGGAATTCTGATACCTGTTTCATCAGGCCGGGTGAAACTGAACCCAGTATCATAAAACGGCCGTTTTTATTCCTTTTACTGTCAATAGCACTCCTTATCCTGGGAAATATTTCTGGATAGTTTTGCGCCTCATCCAGAATGATCATGGATTCCGACTGGATAATCTCGTCCCACTGTAAATCCAGTCTCAGCCTCTCCTGCTCAACTTCGAGGTCATAATAAGTTCCGGAAAAGGCTTTTGACAGTGTAGTTTTACCGGCTTGTCTGGGACCCAACAACGCGACCGCCGGAAACCGTTTAAGCCGGGACAGGATTACATCATGAATTTTTCTATATATCATGCCTTGTATTATAGAAATGAATTTCTAATTTGCAAGATTTTTCAACCCGCAGGGACCTTAATGAATAAAATTATGGATGTCCCTCTTTTCCATTTATCTAAAAGACGAACCAAGCGGATTCCATTCAAAGAAAGGATGAAAAGCGCCGGCAAAATGCATGCCGACAATCAAGTCTATTTGGTAAAAATGCCAGTAATGGCTTATTTACCAAATGCGGATTCAGAGGAATATTTCAGGATCAGGTGCTCTAAGGATGGCCGTCTCAGGCTATTTACAAAAAAAGGCAGTACTGCCTTTTTTTTAAATAGCATCATGCCCATGAAAAAAGAGTCAAAGACCGGCCTCATCTTCATTTCACAAAAGTCAAACGGAGACATAAGGTTGCTTTTAAACTGAAGAACTTAAGGGCCACTTCTTTCCACTGAAAAGACAGGTTGGCCGGGCATGCGATGAGGATTCTTTCAGCAAGTCCCCGGAGCTTCAGTTCCCGGATAAGAAGGCCAGCCATAATCGTCTTCCCCGCTCCCGCGTCATCTGCAAGTAAGAAACGTACCCTGGCGAGTTTGAGGAGGTATTCATAGACCGCCTCAAGCTGATGGAGGAGAGGGTCCACCCGGGAGATAGAGAGACCGAAATAGGGATCAAACTCGTAGGCAATACCCAGGGAGTAGGCCTGGATGCCGAGACGAAGGAGCTTGCAGTCACCATTGTAGGAGAAAATTGAATCAAGAATGGTCAGGGACTCGATCTCTTTTTTCGTCAAGGTGACTTTTCGGAAGCGTTCGGACTGGGCGCCTACAAGACCGAGAATCCGCATATCCGGTCCGATGGGACGGACGGTCTCTACCCGCATGGGCTCGTTAAATATTGGTCCTGTGATTATCTGATCCGGTCTGATGGTTTTAGCAAGGGGCATTACGATTAGAGCCTTGTAGGGAACGCTGGTTCCAAAATACTTTATGAAATATGAACCACAGATAAGATATTAAAATATCTTAACAATATCGATTTTTTATAGCAGGAGAGTTATTTTTATTCTTCCCTTAGCCGGGTTCTTAATCTTATTAAAACCTATAGGCAGCATCAAGGTAAAGCTAAAAATATAAAACCCTGCTCTCGATTTGAGATATAGGGTTTTTTGGATCGCTGACCAGTTTTCATTACCCACCTATGGGTGATTGATGGTAATTCATAATAAAATCGTTTCACGATTTTATTAGAGATTTAATATTTCACACTAAATTAGTATATTTTAAATTTTTTTTGAATAGTTGACTTTTTTTATCAGAAAAGAAGGGAGAGGGCAAGGGTTGTTAGTGATCAACGTTATAGAAGGCAGCCGCCTTTCCATCCTCCGCAGTAGCCCTGCTACGGACACCGTCGGACATTCA
>CAZGIZ010000097.1:0-17791 GCA_964526655.1 uncultured Desulfobacteraceae bacterium
GTTCCCGCAGATGGGAGGGTTCACGCCACAAAACCCATGGAGAATGTCCCTTTCAGATGAAATGACCCGTCCTATTGAACCCTTCCATCTGCGGGAACCGCCACCTTGGCCTATAGATAGGGCTTGAAAAAAAGAACCCGACCGGAGCCCGTCCTCGTCCGACGCTATAGGCTATCCTCCTTCGCCATAGTAGGTTAGGCTACGGCGGCTGAATGGCCGACGATGTCCGCAGTAGCACTGCTACGGAGGATGGACAATGACTCCTATGGCATAACCTCTGTTTCTTCCCTGGCCCTTAGGACCTGATTTCCTATAATGAAATGAACTAAAGGCCATGGATAGGGAATATCTCCTTTTTGATGTAGTCCACCACCCTCCTGGCCTCCTTCAGGGCCTTCTCCTTCACCTCCCCGGAGCTGGAGTAGGCGTGGTCATAGAGGCTCCCGACCTCCATTTCCGGACCGAACATCATGCCCCCGACAAGGCCCGCGAACTCATCTTCCGGCTCGAGGCGGTTCAACAGGGACCAGGCCAGGGTCCAGCACCTGGAGGTACGATATAGGTCGTACCCGCCGCCGCCGAGGGCAAGGATCCTGGGGCATATCTTGATCATCTCCTTTATCGCCCCTGTATAGCCGTTATTGGTGAGCTTCAGATGGGTCAGGGGATCCGAGATCAGGGCGTCCGCTCCGATCTCCGCGACAATCATGTCCGGTGAGAAGGCCTCTATTATGGGACGGGCGATATCATTAAAGACAATGCCGAACACTTCATCATCCGAACCCGGCTCCAGCGGGATGTTCACGTTAAAGCCCTTGCCTTCGCCATCCCCTGTCTCGGTCTCGCTCCCCGACCATGGATACAGGGTCTCGCCGGTCTCATGGATATCCATAAAAAGGACGCGGGGGTCATTATAAAACGCCCCCTGGACCCCGTTGCCATGGTGGGCGTCTATATCGATATAGGCTATTTTTATGCCGGACGATTTTTTAAGGGCCTCCATAATGGCTATGACGATGTCATTTATATAACAGAAGCCCTCAGCATGGCCGGGCCCGGCATGGTGGAATCCCCCAAGGGGATTAAATGCGACAAGGGCCCCCCCATCCATCAACTGCTCCATGGCCCTGTGGGTGCCTCCGGCTACATCGAGGGACCAGTCCAGGATACCTGGTAGGATAGGGTTGTCCTGGGTGCCTATGCCCCTCTCCAGCATCTCCAGAAGCACTTCACCGCGGCTCGCCCTTTCGAGGAGGCTGATATAGCCCGGTTCATGAAAAATGGTAAGGAGGGAGCTGTCGATGCTTTCCGGTTTGACTATCTTCATCCACGGCTGATGCATGACCCCGTAACGATTACAGAGCTCAAAGGTCTTGGCGGACCTTTCAGGTTTAAAGGGATGGTCCTCGCCAAAATCAAACCGGGCCAGTTCATCGGAATAGACAAAGACCGAGCCTGTTTTTTGGACATCATCCTGGGGCAATTAATTTTCCTCTGCTATTTGAATAAAGTAACTCAAATCATTCTGGATTCCTGCTTTCGCAGGAATGACGGGCCCAGGCCCCTGGGCTGGGATCTTTACTTATCCGAAGTCAGTATATCATGGGGGCATGAGAGTCAATGAAAAAGCACGGCCTGCTTTTTTCAGTCCCAATCCATTAATAACCTTCAAAGTTATACGCATAACTGTATTTTTTCTGAATAAGTTCTCCTAATCAGGCGAGGCCATGACCCTTTTCGAAAAGGGGTATCTATAAGTTAAGCATAAGGCTAAAGCATAGGGTGCAAGGAATACCCCAAGTTCAGGAGAAAAATATCTGGATTTATTCCTTACGCCCTGCGCCCTGCGCCTTGCGCCCCATTCATACGCCGCAAGGAGGAACGACCAAAGGCAACGCCACAGATGACATCTTGATGGTGAATCAGGGTATTAGCCTTTAATTGACATCCCCATAAAAATGGTCTAATGAAAACACATGTATGAGAGGATAAGCCATGGCATGGATTCAGCGTATCAGCCACCTTGATCAATCCCGGAAAGAAGGCCTTTATCGAATCCTTATCCCCCCCTCCCTCTATCATCGTTTTGGGATCAATCCCCTCAACTTCTGTGATGATAAGGGTCTGAAGGTCGTTCGATTCTTTTGTCCCGAAGGGGACAGGACCTCTCTTGTCGAGATAAAGCTCGAGGGGATGGATGACCCTGTTTACTCCATCCAGCTCTCTGATTCCACAGACCCCACCATGCTTGAATGGGATTTTTTGGTGGTTAATGACCCCGTATCCCTTAAATTCAATACCCACATAGACCAGGAGGGCAAAGACACCCTCTTCGGATGGGCATCGAGGAATCTCCCGGAAGAGGAAAAGGCCATGGAGGCGGGATATTTCCCAGGACAGACCCAAAAGGGATTCGGTCTCACCCGGGAAGCGATCCAGGTACTCGATTTCTTTTGCCGGATCCTCGGCCTCAAGAGCATAAGGCTGGAGGCCCTCTTTTATCATAACGCAATTACTTACGAGAGACAGGGTTTCAGCTATTTTGAAGGGTATGCCCAGATGAAGAGGATTCACGAGCTCTTTCAGCCCGGCGGGAAACTGTTCCTCAAACTGGATAACTCCAGTCCCTTCCGCAGGCCGGAGTTCGCCGGGATCGTGCGGGGCCGGAGCTGGGCAATACATGACGGGATCCTGAACGGTCTGGACGACGACCTTCTCGAGGCCGGTTGGGTCTCGCCCATAATGTACCGGATGGTCGAGAAGCCGAGGGCCATGACCACATTCCCCGATCCAAAATATTGACTTTCCGGTTAACTTTCTATGACCGACCATTAAATCAAATGGCCTTTACATCCCTTGATAAATTATGATTTAATAAACCTTCCTCTCCATACTGATTTGAGGCCATATTAAAGAATAACTTATCGCGGATATTTTTATGAACATCCCTCTATTTCATAACATGAGAATAAGGGCGAAGCTCATCACAATAACTGTCTTTCTTGTGTTGCTCCCCCTCCTCTGCGTTTCATTGATTTCAATGGATCGCTTCGGAAGGGCCCTCAAAAACGCGTCGGACGAGGATCTGGATCATCTTGTCAGGAATGTATATTCCATGTGCAGGGTCCAGGAGGAGATGGTCCAGATGAAGGTCACTTCCGATCTCAACGTCGCAAGAGAGATTTTTTACAGCCACGGCAAGGAAATAAAGATCCTTCCCAATAAAATGATCCATTTTGAAGCGGTTAATCAATTCACCAAGGAGATCATTCCCATTGAGGTCCCTTCCTGGGAAATCGGTAAAACCCCTATAACCCTTAATAATAAGATCGTGGATGAGGTTCAGAGACTGGTCGGAGGGACCTGCACAATCTTTCAGAGGATAGCGGGAGATAACTTTCTTCGCGTATCCACAAATGTGGTTAATAAGGATGGGCAGAGGGCCATCGGCACCTTTATCCCCTCAAGCAGTCCTGTTGTGAAGACTTTATTAGAGGGCCGTTCCTACAAGGGCCGGGCCTATGTGGTGGATGACTGGTATATAACCGCCTATGAACCCATAAAGGGGAAATCCGGTGAGGTTTTGGGTTCGCTGTATGTGGGTGTCAGGGAGCAGAGCTCCCAGTCACTCAAGAATGAAATCAAGGATATCAAGGTCGGGAAAACAGGCTATGTCTATATCATCGACAGCAAGGGGAACCTCAAAATACATCCGGCCAAGGAGGGGGAGAATATCATTGATTCCAAAGATACTTCCGGATTTGAATACATTCGCGCCATGATAAACGACGCCTTGACGCTCCCGACGGGCAAGATAGGGACCATTCGATACCCCTGGGCCAATCCGGAGTTGGGCGACACAAAACCCAGGCAAAAAATCAATAAATACATCTATTTCAAACCCTGGGACTGGATCATCACCGCCGGCACCTATGAGTCGGAGATTTATGAAACCCTTTATAATACGGAACAATTCATCCTCATCATAGTCCTGATAAGCATCGCCATGGCCCTTATACTGACATTCACTCTCTCCAAAGTCCTGACCAATCCTATCCAGGAACTTACCGCGGTAACGGCCAAGATGGTGGAGGGTGACCTTACACAAAGGGTCAAAGTGCTCGGGGCGGATGAGATAGGCCTCCTTGGGACCTCTTTCAACCGCATGATCGGACAGATACAGAATTACACCTCGAATCTTGAAAGAATGGTTGAAGACAGGACCAGGGAGCTCAAGGAATCGAGAGAAAAATATCGAGACCTTTCGCGATTCCTGAACAGCATCCTCGACAGCGCCACGGAGTACGCCATAATTGCCCTGGATTTCTACGGCAAGATCATCGAGTTCAACAAGGGCGCGGAGAAGATATTCGGATGGGAAAAAGAGGAGGTCATTCACAAGGAGAATATCAGCATCACGGACACCCCCGAAGAACGGAACAGGAAGGTCCAGAGAGAGATTGTCAATCGTACAAGCTATGAAGGGGTCTATGAAAGGGATATGTTTAGGATCAGGAAGGATGGATCCCGTTTCCCTTCCTATACGAATATCACCGCAATAAGGGGCCCCTCAGGCGAAGTGACGGGGTTTGTGGAGATCGTCAGGGATATTACCAGAAGAAAGGCCCTGGAGAGGGAGCTGAGGGAGACCAGGGATTTTCTCGAGAACATCATGGAGAGCTCCGTGGACGGGATCCTGACCACGGACCTGAAAGGCAAGATCACCTACCACAACCGCGCCATGGATGAAATGATCCAGGTCACTGATGAAGATATCCTCGGGACCCACATATCGCGTTTCTATGTAAAAGGCATCCAGCAGGCGAGGGAAGTTATGGACCTCCTCAGGAGATACGAGAGGAGAAATAATCACGAAATGGAGCTCAGGGCAAAAGACGGCAAAATCGTGCCGATCCTGACTTCCCTTTTCCTTCTCAGGGACGAAGACCGCCAGGTTATCGGAACGGCCGGAATATTCAAGGATATTTCGGAGCAAAAGCTCCTGGAGGCAAAATTGAAATCGGCCCAGGCCCGTCTGGTTGAGGCCTCAAAGATGAGGGCCCTGGGGGAACTGGTCGCCGGTGTGGCCCATGAAATCAACAACCCCTTAATGGCGTCAAAGACGATCCTCCATGTCATCCTGAACAACCTTTCTCAGGACGCGCCCGAGCGGGAAAGGCTGGAATTGATCCGCAAATGCAATGACCGGATCGAGCGGATTGTGGAGCACCTCAGGGAATTTTCCAGGCAGACCAGACCGGAGTTCAACGAACTTGACATTAACGTCCCCATTGAAAACGCCCTCCTTATGACGGGACAGCAACTCCTGGACCACGAAGTCTCGATTGTCAAGGTCCTTTCCCAGGATCTGCCCAAGGTACTTGGAGACAACAACCAGCTTGAGCAGGTCTTTTTAAACCTTATAGCCAACGCCAGAGATGCAATGGATAATGGAACCGGCGAAAAGAAGCTGACGATATCTTCCTCTCTTATTGAAGAGGATGGGACGGCAAACGTCCTTGTGTCGTTAAAAGATACGGGAATCGGAATCCCAAAGGAAAATCTGGATAAGGTGCTTGAACCCTTTTTCAGCACCAAACCCGTGGGAAAGGGGACGGGCCTGGGTCTTTCCCTGTGCTACGGTATCATTGAATCTCATGGTGGAAGACTTGAGATTCAAAGCGAGCTCTACAAAGGAACAGATGTAAGGATATTCATTCCAGTGAAAAAGCCCGGAAAGGAGCAGTGAAATGGCAAAACGCATACTGATCGTCGATGACGATGAAATGGTTCTTATGGCTCTTAATGAACTCCTCAAGCCGGAGGGTTATGAAGTCGATTCCGTGGGGAGCGCCAGAGACGCACTCAATAAAATTAATGAGAACAGATATGACCTGTTAATGCTTGATATTATCATGCCTGAAATAAACGGCCTGGAATTGTGCAAAAAGATAAGAGCGAGGGAAGACTATCGCGAAACACCCATAGTTTTTTTAACGGCCAAGAGCCGGGAGGAGGACAGGGCCATAGGCCTGGAAGCAGGGGCCAACCTCTTCCTTTCCAAGCCCATCTCGCCTGAAAAACTCCTTGGAATCGTATCGGAAACCCTGGGTTAAATTAAAAGTCTGGCCCAAAAGACCAGGCTTTGGAGCCACAGCGGAGGTCGGGCTCTTTTTTTCAAGTCCTATCTCAAAAAGAGTTCCACCAGACTCCGCTGTTCCCGCAGATGGGAGGGTTCACGCCACAAAACCCCTCGCAGAATGTCCCTTTCAGATGAAATGACATCTCTTATTGAACCCTTCCATCCGCGGGAACCGCCCACGAAGCCTATAGATAGGACTTGAAAAAAAGAACCCGACCGGAGCAATTACTCCCGTGGCAGAGCCTCTGTTTCTTACCCGACCCTTAGGACCGGCTTTGCTACAATGAAATCAAACCAGACCTGCGGATCCGAGTAATCTGTTCAATGAGTCATCACGATCCATCATGGCCGTGAAATGAAGCACCTTGTCTTCATCCGCCGGGGTAATGGTCGGCGTGCTCATCTCCAGCATCTCCTTTGCAGTAAAGCTGTCTTCCCTCACTGATATCAAGGGGACCCCGGATCTCCTTGCAGCCTCCAGGACCTGCTGCGCGGGCTCTCGATTCCCGGTCAGGAGGATTCCCGCGATTGACCTTGCATCTGCGGAAGGTCCCAGGAGAATGATTTTGTTATACACCCTCTTGAAAATAAGGAGCTCTCCCTGGAGGTCTGCCGTACCCACGGTCATACCTTCCACGGGCCGGTCCAGAAATTCCCCACAACAAATGACCCGGCCCTTAAGCATCTCGGTTATCTCTCTAAGGCTCCATAGGGAGAGAAAAGGGTCTTCCGGCAGTACGGCAACTTCGCTTATGCCCTGCTCACCGAGGACAGGGACAATCTTTTCTCTTATGTCTCCCATGTCCTCCCGCTGAACCCTGTTTATAATGATTCCCTTGAACCTGGCCCTTAAGAGCGAATTCACGGAAAGGATAGAATATATGGAAGTGGATACCTTTCTGTGCCGGTGGACAAGCGCCATATCCGCATCCAGTTCCGATATCACTGTAGTATCGGGAAGTGAATAGGGGTTATCATCAAAGAAGATATGCTTTGAACCAAGGATGAGAAGGATATCCCTTCCCCTTGAAAGCTCACTGGCAAGGGACTTTATCCTGTTAATGATTTCCTTGGGCCCGCCCTGCCTTTCCAGCTTTTCCGAAACCGTAAAGGGGCAGATCCTCTCCAGGGGTTCCTCGATATTCAATACCTCCCTGAAAAGAGAGGCATCCGGGTCGGTCCAGACCTCATTGACCTGAATGAGTCTTGTCCCAAAGGGCTTTAAAACCCCCAGGTTTAATCCCTTCTCCAGGAGCCTGCGCGCAATGGCCCAGGCGACAAGGCTCTGTCCCGCATGGTCCCCTGTAGAGCCTATGAATAGAAACGACATGTCCCTCTTAAACCTCTCCGGATGGATCCTGCGATTTCTTCCATGGGCATTATATTGTTAATTCTCTTAAACTTCAAAAGGAATTTTGAAAATCATATATTAATGAAATGACCTGTCCTCTTGAACCCTTCAATCTGTGGGAACCGCCACCTTGGCCTATAGATAGGGCTTGAAAAAAAGAATCCGACCGGAGCAATTACTCTTATAGCACAACCTCTGTTTTTTACTCGGCCCTTAGGATCGGGTTTCTTACTATGAAGATAAGGCAGGTGGAAGGGAGGTCAATGATCAATCTTGTTTCTGAAATTACGGGCATCTATCCCTGTCTCTTTGATGAGGCGGTAAAGATACTGCCTTTTAATCCCTGCCATTCTGGCAGCCCTGCTTATGTTTCCCCTGTTCTCCCTGAGCAGACTCTTAATGTATTGCCTGTGAAACATCTGGATCATTTTATCTTTGGATTCCCTGAAACCGAGTTCGGACGAATCGTTAAATTCCCTGTAACGGCCCTCCCTTTTATCATCCGGAAACAGGTCATGGGGCCCTATTGTATTGCCCTTGCAAAAAATAACCCCCCGTTCGATAATATTCTCCAATTCCCTGACGTTGCCCGGGTATTCCTGATCGAGAAGTAATTGCATCGCCAACTGGGATATGCCCTCGATCTCCTTCTGGTTGATGCTTCTGTATTTTCTCAAAAAATAATGACTCAAAAGGGGGATATCTTCTTTTCTCTCCTTGAGGGGAGGCAATTCAATATTGATGACGTTCAGGCGATAATACAGGTCTTCCCTGAATTGTTTCGCTTCCATATCCTTGATCAGGTCATGGTTTGTGGCTGCTATAAATCTCAGGTCCGCGTGGCTTGTCACAACCCCGCCGACCGGTTTATATTCACCCTCCTGCAGCAGCCTGAGGAGTTTTGTCTGCATGGGGAGCGTCAGGTCACCGATCTCATCCAAAAACAGCGTTCCCCCATCCGCTTCCGCCACCAGTCCCCTTTTGTCCTTCCATGCGCCGGTAAAGGCCCCCTTTACATGACCGAAGAGTTCACTCTCTATGACCTGTTCAGGGATGGCCGTGCAGTTTATGGTGAAAAACCGCTTTGAACTCCTCATGCTGTGCTGGTGTATGGCCCTGGCAACCAGCTCCTTTCCTGTTCCGCTGTCCCCTGTTATAAGGATCGTGGCCATTGTGGGAGCGACCTGCCTGATTCGTTCAAATATCCCCTTCATGATGTGACTTGAGCCTACCAGGGGCGGGGGGCTCTCTTTTTCGGCCAGCGCTTCCCTCAAGGCGATATTCTCCCTGACCATTGCCTGCCACTTCATGACCTTGTCTATGGCCAACAGGATACGCTCCCTCCGGAATGGCTTTGTTATGTAATCGTATGCCCCTTTCTGAATCGCCTCCACAGCGGTCTCAATGGTGGCATAGGCGGTCATGATAATGACGGCGACATCCTGCCTGATCTTTTTGACCTCCTCGAGGAGCTTGATGCCGTCCATCCTGGGCATCTTCAGGTCTGTTATTATCAGGTCAAAACCATCTTCATCCAAGAGTTCAAGGGCCCTGAAGGGATCGGACTGGGTGACTGTCTCATGATCCGTCTCCTCACGAATAATCCTCTGCAAGAGGACCAGCATGTCCTTCTCATCGTCCACGATCAGTATTTTCCCGGCCATTAATCCTCTCCCTACAATTATCTCCCTTTCTCACTCCCTCTTTGTGGGCAACTTTATGGTAAATACCGTGCCCATTTTCATGGATGATGAATCCTCGGTGTGGCTCATGCAATCTATGGTTCCACCATATTTCTTTATAATGCCGTAGCTTATAAAGAGTCCAAGCCCCGTCCCCTCCCCCTCCTGCTTTGTTGTGAAAAAGGGTTCGAAGATATGGTCCATATCTTCCTTTTTTATACCCGTACCCTCATCCTGAATCCTGACAACGGCCTTTCGACCGCCCCTATCCAGCCTTGTGCTGATGGTCAGCCTGCCCCCGCCCTTTTCCATGGATGAGCCGGCGTTATTAATGAGGTTCAGAAATACCTGCTTGAGCTCGCCGGGGTCCCCCGCGACCCATATCGCCCTTTTATCCAGGTCCAGGACAAGATCTATCTCCTTCATCTCCAGGGTATGCCTGACGACCTTTATAATCTCCTCCAGGCACTCCTTCAGATCTGAATATTCCCTGTCGCCACCGTTAAGACGAGCGAAGCTCAGCAGGTTCTCCACCACCTGCTTGCAATGGAGACCCTGCCGCTCTATGGTTTTCAGATCTTCAAATTGCTGGCTTTCTTTATCCGTGTTTCTCAAAAGCAGATCGCAGAACCCTAATATGACGCCCAGGGGATTATTAATTTCATGGGCCACCCCCGCGGCCAGGGTCCCTATGGAAGCCAGTTTTTCCGTGTTGATCATCTGCCTTTCCAGATTCTTAGTTTCGGTTATATCCCTCGCAATGCACAGGACGGCGTTCACATTGCCTTCTTCGTCTCTCAGGGGCATAAAATTGGCGTTGATCCATATCTGGACCTCCCCCATCTGCAGTTCAAATTCATCGCGCACGCTTTTGCCGAGCTTATAGACCAGGCCGATCAATCTGAGCTGTTTTTTTACGACCCCCTGGGGAAACAGTACAGAGAGGTCTTTTCCCAAAAAATCCCCGGTTGTTCCGCCGAAAAAATTTGCAGTAAAGCTGTTCATGGACAGGAGAACACCCCTGTCGTCTGCGGTGAAGATGAAATCCTCGGCACTTTCAACCAGCGAACGGTAGTTTTCCTGGGATTTTTTAAGCTCCCTTGTCCTTTTTATTACCTTTTTCTCCAGGTTCTTGGACCACCTCTTTTCAAGGAATATAATAAAAGAGGCCCCCAGGATTACAGCCACTATCATTAGTGACTGAAGGAGGAAAAGCCGCCTATTTCCGGTCCTTAAAGCCTCCTCTATCTCGGAAACGGGGGCCACCACGGCTACCGACCATATCTGTCGCGGGTTATCGCTGATCATGACAGGACAGAAGGCTATCAATTTCTTGACCTTCCCTGTAATGCCCCTGTGCCAGCCGGAATAATAGTATCCCGTCCCCTCCAGTCCCTTTATCATCTTCTCTTCCTGGATGGAATTGATGAGGCCGTAAGATATCTCGGGATCCCTCTCTTCACGAACCCTGAAGGCGTTCTTGCCGGGGAAATCGGCGTCCGGATGAAACAGAAAGATCCCCTGTTCATCAATAAGCCATACGTAACCTGTCTTCCCCGAACGCATATCCTTCAGCAACGGCTTAAGGAACCAGGAAAGATTCACATCAAATAAAAGAACCCTCGAGAGGTCATCGGAAAGGGCCACAGCCATGGATATGGTCATTCCTGAAGGCTTAATCCGTGGCCTGGATATCCACACGGATTCGAGATTAACAGGGCCGGCAGAGTTCATCTCCGGGAGGTCTGTCTCCGGCCCCTCCTCCATTGAAAAGTGTTTATAGGGCATGTATATGTCCCTCTCCCGCTTTTTCACATCCAGGATGTCTATGCTGAACACTCCCCTTGTGAGGACCCGGGAAAGGCTGATCTGGATCATAACGTTTTGTTTTTCAGGGTCTAAATCCTCTTTTGTAAGATTTTCTCCCAAAAGGAGGATCTCTCTTTTCAAAAAATCCAGTTCACGCTCGATGAGGTTGGAAGCGCTGTGGGCTATCACTAATTGCTCTTCGTTGAACTGCCTTACGACCTGCTCCCTCATCTCCCCCGCGGACCAAAATCCGGCGGTCAGGCCCGCGGCAATAAAGACCGCTGCTATGATCAAAACGGCTATTATGATTCTTCTTTTCGCCCTTGAGCGCTTTTCATATTCCATGGACAAGAACACACAAGAAAAAATTCATTCAAAATATATTCTACCAGACGCCCCTCTGTATCCGTTCCATCTCAAAGAAGAGATCCTGCTCCCTGATCATTCCCGCTACTTTGCCCTTGCCCATGACAACGAGACGCCTTACATTATTGGTCACCATCATATAGGCCGCCTCCATAAGATTGGATTCGGAGTCGATTTCAAGGGGAGCGGGTGACATCACCTCCTCGATCTTTTTATTAATCAGATTCTGGACCTCCTTTGTGAACATGCCATGCCAGAACATTGGTGAATACTGTATGCTGTCCGCCATACTCGGTTTGGGGGCGTTGATGTAGGCAGGCATTATGGCACTGAGGAGGTCCTTGATGGCCAGGACACCCATAACCTCCCCTTTGCGGCTGAATACCAGGATGGAACGGTGTCCCGTTTCCATGATACGGCTTGTTGAAACCTTATCGGTGAATGATTTTTTTAGCTTCAAAATGGCTTCCTTGACGGTCTGATCACGGGTCAGGGTGGTATATTCCTCCAGAGGGATCATGACGTCCTTGACCCTCTTTTCTTCCCTGGGCCCGTTCTTTGTCCTGCTCTGGCAGGCCTCATTGATCTTGGCGGCCAGCACGTCTATGTCGCAGGGCTTCGAGAGATAATCGAAGGCCCCACCGGCCAGCGCTTCCTCTGCTGAAGAAATATCGCCGTGTCCGGTGAGCATGACCACTGGGATATCCGGGATCTGCTTCTTGATCTCCTTTAAGGCCTGGTGGCCGTCCATGCCGGGCATCTTGATGTCCAGGATCACGACGTCGGGTTTTTCACTCAGCTTTTTAATGGCCTCTTCGCCGCTCTCCGCCATGACAGTCTCAAATCCTCTTCTCCTGAGAAGCTTTTCCGTGGTGGCCCGAAATTTCTCTTCATCGTCCACCATCAGTATCTTTATTTTTTCACTCATTTGGCAATCCTCCTCATAGAGGGTTCAAAAGGAAATAGGTTCAACAGATGTCTCCTATCCGGGAAAACATATCTAAAAAGAATTGAGTCCGGACCATCCCATCCATCTCCAGTATATGGTCGCCATGAGTATGAGGCCGATCATATTGGTGACCCAGAGAATGATGCCCACCCTCAGATAGTCCTTCGATTTTAGATACCCGCTCGCGTACACTATGGCGTTCGGGGGCGTCCCTATAACCAGGCAATAGGCAAAGGATGACGCGATGGCAGTGCCCATGGCCATGAAAGGAATCATGGAGGAGCCCGGATGTACGATGCCCGCCATGGCCAGCGTTACGGGGCCGACCGCCGCGCAGGCGGGGCCGTCCGCCATAATCTGTGTAAGCAGGCCAGTAATAACATTGCCCGCCGTCATCAGGCCGATTCCCTTGCCTATGCCGAGGGAATCCGCCAGGCTCACCAGACTGCGGGCGATCCAGTATGCTCCACCCGTATCCACGAGGACCTTCCCGAATATAATGGCGCCGGCGTAAAGCCAGACCACGCCCCAGTCCACCTTTGACTGATAGTCCCTCCAGTTTACCACGCCGGCCAGGATATAGGCCACAGCCCCCATTACGGCCAGGACACCGATCCCGAACCGGATGCCCGTTAGCTTGAGCAGCAGATTGTTTTCTGTTATCCAGCAAAACAGCATCAATCCGAATATGGTGACAGCGACCTTTTGTTGCCTGGTCCACTTCCCTCCCAATTTGCTGGTCTCCTCCTTAACTAATTGAAGGGCGTTTCCCAGATTCCTGATGGACGGTTTGAACCGCCTGTTGATTACAAACCAGGTTATGGGCATCACAAACGCCAGGTACGGGATACAATATATGCACCACTGCCCGAATCCTATCTGAATTCCGAACATGTCTTCCGCGTAGCTCATCATGATGATATTCCTGGCCGCCCCGGACGGGGCAAGTGAACCCCCAAGGTTGCATGCCATGGCAATGGTAATCATGAGCATCTTGGCAAGTTCGGGGTCCTCTTCGGGCAAAGTGGCGGTTGTGGCCGTATAAAGGATAATGCCGATTGGTAAAAACATTGCCGCAAGGGCGTGATCCGACATAAACATGGTCAAGGGGGCAATAATCAGTATGATTATAAGGGTAACCCATTTGACATCGGGATTTTTTAATTTGCCGAACATCATCATGGCGATACGCTTATCCACCCCTGTCTTGACAAAGGCCGTGGCGAACATGAGGCTGCCCATAATGAACCATGTCGCGTCGGACCAGTAAAGGCCCGCTATGGTCTCCCTTGTCACGACCCCGCTCAGGAGAGCTATAATACCTATACAGAAGGCGACCATGGGCAAGGGGATGGCCTCGGTGACAAAACAAAGCACAACAAAGAGGACGATCCCCACGGCCATCTTGACTCGAAAACCCGCCTTCGATGCAGCCGCCTTTTCATCCTCTTTCAGGTCATTGAAGGTCAGTTTTTCGGTCCTCAGCTCAAAGCCCTGTTTCATCATCCTGTTAAATCTCTCAGGCGACGTCTCGGACGCAAAGGCCTTTACCTTGGCCAGATGATCCTTTGTGCTGGGGATCCCGTTCTGTTCACACCATTTGGCGCTCCTCTTTTGAAATGATGAAAATGTGAAAGAGGATTTATCGACGCTCACCTCCATCATCCTGACCATCTGCAGTTGCCACTGTGAAAGCTCGCTCGTCTCTTTGCCGAAGAGTTCCTTGGCAAAATAGTTCCTGACATATTTCGGGCCCATATCATATTCAACCCCGACATCAAGCATGCTCTTCGGCGTCGGCATGATCGATAGAAGGACAAGGAGCCCCAAAGGAATGATAAATAATTTCCAGTTGATAAACTTGTCATATCCCGTGATCTTCTGCCTTTTCCCATGTTCTGTCATCATTCGCCTCGTCTATTAATTAAATAAACTTGACCTGCCCCTGATCAATCGCCTAACAAAGACGATATGCAATACAAGAGAAACATGATTACTGTCGCGTAAAAGAAAAACCTGCGTTCAGACTCCCTGGAATAGGTGAAAACACCCTTTTTTATTTTCCGGAGCTTTTCTCCGCCCATATTATTCCCTTTCATTCGCCCTCCTTGAGGATCTCTCTCGGAGACTTCATGTAACGCCTGCTTTGGGCCATCCTGATCTTCTCTTCGAGCTTCATCCTCTTTTCAAAGGCCTCTTCCGCCTTCTGTATGAGGTCATTCACGTCAGTGGGCTTCATTAGATAATCCGTGGCCCCGGACTTGAGGCCGTCCACAGCCGACTCCACTGTTCCGTGGCCCGTCAACATTATGACCTCTACCAGGGGAAAGCTCGCTTTTATGGCCTTCAGGGTCTCCATCCCGTCCATTCCTGGCATCTTGACGTCAAGGATCACGACGTGAATGCCGTGGGACCTGAGCTTTTCGAGGGCCTCCGCCCCGCTGATCGCCGTAAAGACCTCATAGCCCTTTCTCGAAAGCAGCTTCTTGGTGGTTGACAGGAACCTCTCCTCATCGTCCACCAGCATCATTCTCATCTTTTCCATATTCCTTCTCCCTATCAAAATAATAGCCTGAGTAAACGAATCTAAGAGTCCGTCGCCGGAAGCCTTACAAAAAAGGTTGTGCCCGCTCCGGGCTCACTCTCGACCTCCATGGAACCGCCCATCGAGTTTATGATTCCGTAACAGACCGAAAGACCCAAACCGGTCCCCTTGCCTACGGGCTTTGTCGTGAAAAAGGGACTGAAAATCTTTTTCATGTCTTCGGGGCTTATCCCGCACCCGTTGTCACTGACCGATATCTCCGCCTTCCCCTTCTCATTCGGGCCGGTCCTGATATTGAGCAGCCCCCCGGAAGATCCGTGCCTTGTTAGAATAGCGTCAATCGCATTGTTGAAAAGATTAATTAGCACCTGCTGAAGCTGGCCGGGATCCACTCGGATAGTGGGAGTATCTTTCGCTATGTCCTGATTTATTTTGATGCCGTGGACAGCCGCCTTCTTCTCTATCATGGAAACCACTTCGTCGATAAAGGGCTCGAGGTCCACATTTTTTAACACGGGCTCGCTCTTTCTCCCGAATTTGAGAATGGCCTGGGTAATCTTCGTGCACCGTGCGATCTGGGTGTGGATTTCATTCATGGAATCTTCCAGCTCAGCTAAGGAATCGGACTCCTTTAAATCCCCGCTCTCCTTCAACTCAGCCACTATGTCAGCCATAAGGGCCTGCTCGTTATTGATGATCTGGAGGGGATTATTTATTTCATGGGCAAAGCCTGCCGCCATTTCGCCCAGCTCAGCCAGACGGGTCGCCCTGATGAGCTGGCCGCTCAGGCTTTCCCTGTCCGCATCCATGTGTTCCATCCTCCTTATTATCCTCTCGGTCAGATAGAAGGCTAAGCCGATGAATATACCCCCTCCGATGATGGTTATGATCGCTATCAGATAAGAGGCTGAACGAAGGGCCTTGAAGGCATCCTCCTTCTGCTGCCTGACGACAAGGAGCCAGTTACCCTCCTTCAGCCATATGGTGGCGTAGAGGTATTTCTCCCCCATGAAGTCCTTGCTCAGAAAGGTCTTGATCCCGCTGTGGTATGAGAGAAAATTTCGGCTATCCGGGTCCTTGCTCATGAGGCCTCCCCCTGAACGCCTCTCTGTCTGGAATATGCCTTCCTTGTTCAGGATGTAGGATTCTCCTGTCCGTCCGATGCGTACCCTTTTAACAAGGTCGTTGAACATGAAGGTATCTATGGTAGCGCGAATCACCCATTTTTTCCCGCCTTCTTCCCTTGCAATGGCGATGATAAAATGTGGAACCCTCCTGTAACCAAGGAATATATCGCTTATGTAGTATCCCTTTTTGATAACTTCCCTGAACCATTCCGTCTCCCCGTAAACCCTTCCAGTCAACTGGTAGGGTCCGTAATATGCAACATGGACCCCGTCTCCATCAAAGACGCCCAGGTCCACAAAGGCATTGGAACCCTCCTGCAGATGGGTAAAGACTTTTTTGAGTTTATCGGGTTCGATAAGCTCCCTGAAGGGATAGGAATTGCAGGTCAACTCCAGATCCGCCTTACGCTCCTTGAGAAAGGTCTCGATCATCTGGCAGTGGTCTTCCACAATCCTTTTCATGCTTGAGATGGTGCTCGTCTCGATGGACGTCCTGAAATAGTAATACCCGATCCCCAGGATGAGGAGAAGCGGTATGATCGGAACGAGGATCATACTCGTCAGGACATTCTTTCTCATGGAACCGTAATGGTCCTTCTTCGTCTGCATGGAAACTACCTTTCTTGCGGATTAACAAACGCAAACATCATGCCACAAAGCAAAAGGGGCATGTATTTCGCTAACTATTTGATTTTGCGGATATTATACTTGATTGGAAAGTCCTTTGGAGGCCTGTTATTGCAAATAGATGTCGGGGCTTTTTACAGGTTGTAAAGGAGTTAAAAGTAGATGGATCTTTGGGTTATTAATACCCATGTCGTAGAGTAACCTTTTCAAACATTGTCGCGAGTCCGGTCCCGAGCGAATATATGAATTGGACATTGAGGTTGTCGCCTGCTGTTGAATCGAAAAATATATTCAGGTTGGAGTCAAGCCCATCCTCCGGCTTCCAGTAACAGAAGAGGATCGGCAGTCTTGGAAAGGGGTGAAGGACAAGCGAGATGTCGGACTGGTAGTGATTATCCACCCTCTTTCCGTTGAATATGTGAAGCATGTCCTCAAAGAGATCGGGATATGTGTCCGCGACCTTTTTGAAGCGATTTTCACACTGGTGGACAAAAAATTGATACCAGTCCTTTCCCCCTTTGAGCTCCCTGAAGGAGACCCACTCTCCGGCAACAGGCTTCCCCGCCCCGTCTATTATATAATTGAGAAGCGGTCCGGTTATCCAGGAATGTATGTGTATCTCCGAGAAAAAATTTCCCTCTGAATCGACACTGAAGTCCTTACCGCATACCTTGACCGTCAGTCTATTATCCCCGTATTTGGCCCCCAGCCTCCGTGCCGCGGAGGAGAGATCAATGGCGGCCAGCCTCTCCTTCAGATCTTTCAAAGGCTCGTCAGTATACTTTTCAACGGCCACGGGACTTGCAGGCCCCTCTCCGAACCTTTCAACTATATCGCTTTCCAGATGAGGGCATTCACTGAGATGTTTCTGACCCCTAAACACGGCCGCGGCAAAGGCGAGGCACGTCGGACTCCCGCATTCCCTGCAATTTGACTTGTTAAGGAGTTTCAGAATCTCCATGGTATTGTTCAGTTGCGGCATATCTGGTTTATAGTTCCTCTGACAAATTAGTACGAATCAAGTTAAACTACAAAAAGTTCATGACCTCGCCTGACCAGGGGAATCGATTCAAGAAAAATGCAGCCATGCATAAGTCCCTATTATAAAGATCCTGGCCCATCCGACTATGCTTTGGAGCCATAGCGGAGGTCGGGTTCTTTTTTTCAAGCCCTATCTCAAAAAGAGTTCCACC
>CAZGIZ010000098.1:0-17763 GCA_964526655.1 uncultured Desulfobacteraceae bacterium
GGCTGCAAATGGCAAAAAAGCCTTGTTTTATGGCCATTTCGTAACTGATCATTTCATTGCTGGCCCAGGCGTCATGGGTTTCGCTTTTCATACCCTCTTCGTATTCCTTTTTTATACCCATGGAATCGAAAACAGCTTGTTGCTCGGCATGGCTGACGTTGACGTACTTAACCGGTTTACCGGTAACTTCCGAGGCCAGGGCAACCATTTCCGATAAGGACATCATTTGGGGACCTGTGATTTCGTATATTGCACCTGCATGTTTCTCCGGGTCAAGCAGTACGCTCGCAGCGGCATCGGCACAATCTTGTTTGGCTACTGGTGCGACAAGCCCGTCGCCGACGCTCATCACCAGCTTGCCTGTGGCTATAGCCGGCTTTAGCAGTAATTGCGCAAATACATCCGCGTACCACGAATCACGTAAGATGGTGAATGCGAGACCGCTTTTCTGCAGCATCTGTTCGGTGGCGTAGTGCTCTTGTCCAGACAAACAAGGCGTGCGCGGATGAATGCCGACACTGGAAGTGTAGATCACATGACTCACACCGGCCTTTTGGGCGGCCTGCAGGGCGTTGCGGTGATGTTCGATACGGCGATCGCCAATGCTGAGTGTACTAATGAGCAACATCACATTGCCACCGGTCAAGGCCCCGACCAATTCCTCGGGATGACCAAAATCGGCCCAACGCACCTGAGCGCCTTTGGCGGCGATCTCCGACAGCGCGCCTGGATTACGGGTTGTGAGAATGAGGTCGGATGCCGGAACCTGTTTCAACAGTTGCCTCGTGACTTTACCTCCGAGATCACCCGAGGCGCCACTGACAATAATCTTCATACGTCCCTCTGAAAAAAATCAATCTTTATTCCTTGTTTTTATCAGTCCTTGAGCCCTGCGCCCTGTACCTTGCGCCTAATTGTTTTCAAATCCACCTTGTTCCCTTGATCCTTTGCAGTTAATAAAAACGTTGTTTTCCATGAATTGCGTCTTATACCGATGTCATTCCCCCGTCAACGGGCATGATATGACCTGTTACAAAAGAGGCCGCGTCGGAACACAACCATATGACCGCCTCGGCCATCTCTTCGGGCTGGGCCATGCGCATCATGGGAATAATGCCCAAGATCTTTTTTTCTTCCTCGGGATGGGCGCTCGTAAGATTGTCCATCAGGGATGTCCGCATGGTCGGACCGGGACAGATCACATTGACCCTGACACCTGAGGTGGCGCACTCCAGGGCGGCCGCCTTGGAGAGCCCGAACAGGCCAGTCTTGCTTGCATCATAGGCTGCAAAGCCGGGAACCGCCTTAAAGGCCCCAACCGATGAACAGTTGACGATTGCCCCGTATTTCTGCCTGAGCATCTGTCTCATTTCATGCTTCATGCACAGAAACACGCCCTTGAGATTTATGTCAATCGTGCGGTCCCAGAGATCTTCGGGAGTATCCACAATGGGAACCACTGGCACCCGTTTACCGTCCGGCCCGATTCCTGCGTTGTTATAGGCGTAATCAAGGGAGCCATAGAGCTCGACCGCTTTGTTCACAAGGGCCTCGACTTCTAACTCCTTTGACACGTCACATTTCACAAAGGCTGCATCGCCCCCGGCATCCTTTATGAGCCGTACCGTTTCCTCTGCGCCCTTCACATTGGCATCCGTGGTCACGACGACCTTTACGCCTTCCCTGGCAAAGACCTGGGCCGTGACCCTCCCGATTCCGGTGGCCCCGCCTGTCACCAGGGCTACTCTTCCTTCCATTCCCTTTGGCATTTGTTACTCCTTTATGATAACAATTTTATTTTTTAAAAGTATTTTCTGCCTTGAAAACATTTCTATCACCAATAATTTTAGGGTTTAAGGTATACGGTATAAGGAAAAAAATAAGGTATTGCCTTACACCTTGGACCTTAAACCTTATACCCCCTCTTTTTAGCATCTGTCCCTAAAAGAACAGCGAAATCCGGTCGTTACTTTTTTTCCCATGGATTTTCCAGAGGCTGCCGTAAAGTCCTTAGATGCAAGGCATCCGAAATCCCGAGGAACGAGGCGTACTTTTCAGTACGCCGCAGTGACGAGAGATGAGGATAACGCCGCAGATGAGGTCTTTACGGCAGCCTCTCAGAGGGCGGCCTCACCCCCGTCCACGGACATGGCCAGTGCAGTGACAAAGGACGCGGCGTCCGAACAGAGCCACATCACGGCCTCGGCGATCTCTTCAGGCTCCCCTACCCTGCCCATTGGGACCATGTCTTTGGCCCCTTCGCTCGCGCCCGGAATGGCCTTCTCCACCCTGTCAAATAGTCCTGTCTTGACAGGGCCCGGGCACACACAGTTGATCCTGATTCCGGTCTTGGCATATTCCAGGGCCGCGGTCTTGGTCAGTCCGACGCACCCGAACTTGCTGCTCACGTAGGCCGGATCCGCGGGATGGGCGGAGAGCCCGGAAATGGAGGCCGTATTGACAATGGCACACTTTCCGCCCTGTTTCAGCATCTGCCGGATTTCGTACTTCATGCAGAGCCATACGCCTTTCAGGTTAATGGACTGCACTATATCCCAGTCTTCCTCCTTATAGTCCCCCGTCGGGACGCCGATCCCCCTGTTTACTCCCGCGTTGTTGAGGGCGTAATCCAATCTGCCGTAGGTCTCCACGGCCCTGTTCACGAGGGCCTGCACCTCATCTGATTTGGAGACGTCGGTCTTAACGAAGATTGCCTCCCCACCCGATTCCCTGATATGTTTGACCGTCTCTTCGCCTCCCCCGACATCAACGTCCGCCACCAGGACCTTAGCCCCCCTGGAGGCAAAGGCATAGGCCGTTGACCTGCCTATCCCGGAGCTTGCACCGGTCACGATCGCGACCTTGCCTTCGAATTCACCTGCCATTATTTGAATCTCCTTTCATCCGGTTACTTATCTCCCCTACCGCCGCCCCCGAAACGTCAACGATGGCCGTTCCACCGTCGATCACCAGGACCGCCCCGGTCATAAATGATGAATCGTCACTTGCCAGATAACTGCAAAGACCCGAGATCTCGTCCGGAGAGGCAAGCCTGCGAAGGGGCACATCTTTTGAAAAGAAATCAAAGACGCCACCCACATCCGTACCCAGGGCCTTGGCAAAGGGACCCATCGCACCCTCTATCATGGCGGTTCTGACACCGCCCGGGCATACTACATTGCATCTGACCTTTAATGGGCCGTAATCCAACGCGACCTGTTGTGTAAGGGAAATCAGCCCTCCCTTCGAGGCACAATAGGCGGGCATGGCCGGGATGGATCGAATCCCTGCCACGGAGGAAATGTTAATGACCGAGCCTCCGCCGCTCTCGATCATATGCGGTATGGACGCCTTCATCATGTTAAAGGGTCCTGTAAGATTGACTTCAAGTAGCCTCTGCCAGATTCCGGCTTCGATGTCTATGACAGTGCTGGGCTCCTGATCCATTGCGGCGTTGTTTATGAGGACATTGAGCCTGCCCCCGAAATCGACGGCCCTTTCCACCATGCGTTCAACGTCCTTGTAATCGGTCACATCTCCAGCACAGGTTATCACCCTTCCCGGAGGCAGCGATCCGGCTACCTGATCGAGCATTTCCTGACGTCGGCCTGTTATGCAAATCTTCGCCCCGTCCGTGACAAATCGTTTGGCGATCGCCGCGCCTATACCCGTACCGCCTCCTGTAATGAGCGCGACCTTCCCTTCTAGATTCATTTCCCTATCTCCCAACTTTATCCGATAATCTTGATATAATGCCAAAAAGTCATTTTGTTTGGTTTTTCCCTTGAGCCTTACACCTTACGCCCTGTGCCAGCCTACTATACCTCTAAAACCGATACATCTTTAGATATAAGTCATATGGTTAATAACCTTTTATTTGCTAATGTATTTTAAGGCATTCCTTCCGGCAATGCGCCCCGAGTTGACAGCAAAGCCAGCGGAGGCACCGGAAGAGTAATTGATGCTGTAACTGTCTCCCCACATACCGCCGGCGTCGAATCCTCCGGCATATAGGCCGGGAATCACCTTGCCCTTTTTATCCACCACCTCGATATTGTGGTTAATCCTTATTCCCCCAAGGGTTCCCAGAAAGATTGTCCGGGTCTTCACGGCATAGAATTTCGGACCATTTAGCGGCCTGAGATACTTGGGGTACTTTGCAAAGAGATCATCATGGCCCTTCTCGCAGAAGGTGTTATATTCATCTACCGTGTCCTTTAAAATACTGGGGTCCACCCCCATTTTACCGGCCAGCTCTTCAATGGAACCCGCAACAAATACATCGGTACTCCCCTTTTCAAGGGCTATTTTCAATTCCTTGTCAAAGTCCACAGGACGTGTTCCCGGTGGATTGTCCATGCCGATGCCCCTTACGATTCCCTTTTCAAGAATGTCTTCTTTAATTGAATCGTCAAAGAGGCTGAAGGTATATCCCTCCTTATATCTCGCATTGGCATTACCCACGGATGTATCATAAAAGGCGATGCCTTCGTCGCAGAATCGTTCGCCCCGGGGATTCACCCACAAATCGGGCTGATTGGCTATAAACTCGATCTGATTCTTCATGGGATGCTCCGGTCCTATTGGACCGACACGAAACAGCTCCAGCACCCCCATTCCCTCCTCTGCCGCGCCAACCTCCCATGCCATTCGAATGCCGTCCCCCATTTTATCCGTATTCCCAACGGGAACGACGTTCACATCCAGATCAAATCCCGTGTATTTCTTGATCCACTGCTTGTTGTTGGCATAACCCCCGCTTCCGACAAAGACCGCTTTCGCCCCGATCCGGATATCCTGATTGTTTTCCTCGGCAATCACACCGGTGATTCGATCGCCATCCTTGAGGATACTCTTTACCGGGGCGGATGTTTTAATCTCTATACCCAATTCTTTGGCTCTCGTGGCCAGGGCCTTCACCACTGCCGCGCCCTGTCCTTTCACCACGTGATAGGTCCGGGGGGCTTCGGGCATGTTGATGGTGGCGTCTTCGAATTCCACGCCTATCTTTTGAAGCCAGGATATCGTACCTCCGGATTCATCCACAAAGGCCCTTACCAGACGTGCGTTGGCACGCCAGTGGCTGTATTCCATGATGTTTTTGAAGGCCTGATCCCTCGTATAATCGATATATCGCTCCCTCTGCATCTCGCTTTCCACGGCGAATATGCCATCAAAGAAGTTCGAGGTACCGCCGATTGAGCGCTGCTTCTCAAAAACCATAACCCTTGCGCCCCCTTCCGCCGCTGTAACGGCCGCTGCTAGGCCCGATACGCCCGAGCCGATTACAACGAGGTCCACTTCCCTTTTGACCGCATCTTGGTTACCCATGTTTCCCTCCTCAATTTAATAATCTCCCCAGAATTTTACGGGGGTAATCCGCAGCCTCATGTCGCACTGGAGGCAGCGCGTAGATTCATAATGGGCTGTTTCCCCATCCATGTCATTCACTACTCTGCAGAAGCTTTGCACCCGTTTTTCCACGGGGATACAGGTATCTTCACAGCGTTTCAAGGACGCAAAACCCTCTTCCGGTCCAAGATATGTCCCGGGCTCTGAATCGGGAGCGAGCTTCTCATCAATGTCTCCGCTGCCTCCGAGAAACCGGTCCGTGGCGATCGCCCCTTTTCGACCTGACTCAATGGCTTTAATAACAGAAGCTGTGCCATACACGGCGTCCCCCGCGGCAAACACCCCTTCCCGGCTCGTATCAAAGGTATATTCGTCCAGCTCAATCAAACCTTTCATATCCGTGTCTATATCGAACTCTTCCGGTATCTCGGGTACCTGACCAACCGCGAACAGGACCGTATCCCCTTCCAGGACATGCTGTGAACCCTCTACTACCTCGATCTGGAGATCGTTATCTTCGTCAAAATGGAAGGATTCGACTTCAAGGCATTCCACCCCCGTGACCTTGCCCGCATCCGTTACAATCCTTGTGAATGTCCTGGATGGATGAATAAATATCCCTTCCTCTTCTCCCTGCTCGATTTCATCGCTGGCGGCTGGGAGATCCATCCTGGATTCCAGACAGGCAATATGGACCTGATTCGCGCCGAGACGACGCACGATCCGGGCGCAGTCAAAGGCGACATTGCCGCCCCCAAGAACAATAACCCTGTTGCCGATATGGATATTCTTTCCCATGTTTATATCCCTCAGGAAATCAAGGCTGATCATCACACCTTCATTATCCGCTCCTGGTATGGGAAGCCGTTGCCCTTTGTGGGCCCCGACTGCCACGAGGACGGCCCCATAACCCTGGTCGAAGAGGTCGTCAATGGACTTGACAGGGCTGTTGGTCTTTATTTCAACACCCATGTTTTCAATGTCCCGGATCTCCTGAGCCAGGATGTCTTTGGGGAGCCGGTATTCCGGAATTCCGTAGCGCATCATTCCCCCGGCAAGGGGCAGGGATTCAAACACGGTGACCCCATGACCCTGTTTTGAAAGATAATAGGCCGCCGTGAGGCCTGCGGGGCCGGAACCGATAACCGCGGCCTTTTGGCCTGTAGGAGGTTTTTTCGTCGCATTTTTCTCCCACAACCTTTCCTTGTCGTGCTCCGCGGCATAGCGTTTGAGATTCCTGATGGAAATGGACTGATTTACCTGATCTCTCCGGCACACGGATTCACAGGGATGATCACATACATAACCAAGGACCATTGGAAAGGGGACCTTCTCCCTTATTACGGCGGTTGCCGCCGGATAGTTTCCTTGCTTTACAAATCTGATATAGCGAGGCACGTCTATTTCCGCGGGACATTTATACCTGCAGGGCACCAAAGCGGTCCTCCTGTTCCTCCCTTCCGTCAGCTCCTTCTTGTCCATTATGGCCCCTGTGGGACAGACTTCGGCGCAGGCCCCGCAGAACCGGCAGCCGGAATCGGCGAGGGACAGATTCGATACCGTGCCTATATATGTCTCATTGCCTTTTTGTTTGTAATAAAGGACTCCAACGCCCCGGAGTTCATGGCACGCCCTCACGCATCGTCCGCACACGATACATCGGCCCACATCGTGAACAAAGAGGGGATTCCCCGTATTCAGGGGGAAAGGCTTGATGCGCCTTTTCACTCTCAGATTTTCAGTGGAAAGATATTGCTTGATCGATTGAAGCTCGCAATTGAGATACTTATCACAGGTGCCGCAATCCGATGGATGACCGGCAAGCATTAACTCCAGGGCCAGCCTGCGTATCCGATCTAGTTCTTCATTCTTGGTTTTGATGATCATCCCATTTTCAGCGGCCGTGGTACAGGAGGTCGGCAGTCCTTTCCGCCCTCCCACTTCCACTACACATAACCTGCAGGCACCGATCGGTGACAAGTCTGGATGATGACAGAGATGGGGGATGTATATCCCCGCCTCAAGTGACGCCTCAAGAATGGTCTTCCCCTCCTGCGCCTCCACATCACGACCGTCTATATTAAGGTGGATTGTTTGCAAAAAAAGCTCTCTCCCTTTTTATTTGCTTTATATTTATAGGATGAAGTTAAAATACTATGGTCTTTCTCGTAATGCCTCTCTTTAATTATTACTATTTACCGGACACCTCTTTTCCTTGATATGAACGTCATACTCCTGTCGGAAAAGCCTTATGCTGCTCAGGACCGGATTGGGCGCCGTCCTTCCGAGACCGCATATGCATCCCATCTTCATTGCCTCACCCAGTTCAATCAGCAGGTCCGTATCCCGGGGCGAGCCTTTATTATCGGAAATATCTTTCAGAATATCAGCCATCTGATAGGTCCCCTCGCGGCAGAACACGCACTTGCCGCAGGACTGACCGTGAATATATGCCATAAGATCCCTGCATGTTTCGACCGCGCACGAGGTGTCGGCCAGGACTTCTATGGTACCGGAACCGACCATGGATTCCTCCTTCTCCAGGGTCTCATAATCAAACGGGACATCCAGGTCATCCGCGGCAAAATAAGCGCCTGTGGGTCCGCCTAACTGGATTGCCTTGATGTTCTTCCCCTCATGAACGCCGCCACCGATGTCCCTGACAATGCATCGAATAGTGGTGCCAAGCTCCACCTCGATCGTATATCTGTTGACCGCCCCGCCCGACAGGGTGATAACCTTTGTCCCTTTGCTTTTTCCGGTTCCGAAACCGGAATACCACTCCGGACCCCTTTGAAAAATCGCCGCAACATGGGAAAGGGTCTCTATATTATTTACCAGGGTGGGCAAGCCTGCGAGTCCATTGACCGCAGGATAGGGAGGCCGGATATAGGGCATTGCCTGTTTTCCCTCCAGGAACTGGAGGAGGGCAGTCTCCTCTCCAGAGACAAGAGATGTTGGCACAGCCCTTATATCTATCTCGCAACTGAAAGATGTGTCCAGGATCTCCTTGCCCAGGAGATTACACTCCCGCATCTGCTCCAGTGCCCTATTGAGCCTTTTAATGGAAATATCGCAATCATCATTGACACAGACAATACAACGGGATGCGCCCACTGAAAGGGCTGCTATAAGTATCCCCTCCAGGGCGGAATGGGGATCGCTCTCCGAAATCAGGCGAGCAGTGCGGGATCGAGGATCAGAATCCAGGGCGTTGCAGATTACATATTTTTCGCTTCCCACCGCGTCTTTGCATGCCTTCCATTTATCGGCCGTATTAAATCCAGCGCCGCCCCTGCCCCTGAGTCCGGATCTCTTTAATTCTTCTATCACCTTCAGGGGGCTCATTGTCAGGGCCCTTGAAAATCCGCCGTAGCCTCTGCCTCTTAATATATAATGGTTGATATTCTCCGGGTCTATTTTTCCGCAATTGCGCAGGGCTATCCTGTTCTGGAGGTTGAACAGGGGGAGATCAGATGAAAGGGGAATGCAAAGGGCCGTTTCCGGCCTCGGATCGCCATTTGTCAGGCAATCCCTAACCAGACCGGAGGCCGTCTCAGGGGTTAGATTATTATAGAGGATAGAAAATCCGTCTATCCTTTGGATCGATACCAGGGGTTCAAGGCCATAATATCCAAAGGAACCGGTTTTGATTATTTCCGCCTTTGTTCCCTGATTATTAATCACTGATTGAAGACTGTGGAACACAGCCTCGGCGGATGGATTTTCACTTGATGATCCAATATATATTTTAAGGCAATCTTTAAGATAATCGCATTCGGATTCAGCCTTCGCGTAAATCTCTTCAAACTTCATTCTCTACCCGGTTTTCAATAGATATTCATCGCAGTAAAAAAACCTGCAATACGGCGTTATGGAGATTACCCCTTTCCCTGTCGCAGTCACCCGCAAGACAGACTTCAATCCCCAGGCGCAAGGATCGAGGATAGCCATCTTTTCCTTACACCCTGCGCCTTTAGTCTTGAGCCACAAATATATCGAACAAAAGCGAGATGGCCGGATCAGATTTTTCATTTATTTGATATCCCAATATACCCCAGCGCGTTTCTCGCTCCGATGCGGCCTGAATTAAAGGCAAAGCCCAGGGCACCGCCGGTGGCGAACACGTCGTAACTGTCCCCGTAGAGTCCCCCCGCGTCATTCCCACCGGCGTAGAGTCCGGGGATGGGCCTGTTATCCCTGTCCACCGCCTCCATCCTGTGATTGATCTTGATTCCCCCGATGGTCGAGAGAAAGACCCTCCAGCATCGCAGGCCATAGTATCTGGGTCCCTTCAAGGGCCGGAGGTATTTGGGATCCTTTGCGAAGAGGTCATCGTGGCCCTTTTCGCAAAAGCCGTTGTACTCGTCGAGCGTGGCCCTCAAGACCTGCGGGTCAATCCCCATTTTTTTGGCCAGCTCTTCTATTGAATCCGCCTCGAACAGGTTGGGATTGCCCTGCTCCACTGCAGCCTTCCATTCCTCTTCAAAATCTGTCAGCCTGGTTCCGGGAGGGCATATCATACCGGCGCTGGTGGTTATTCCCTTTTCGATCCAGTTTGTCTTCTCCGACTCATCAAATATGGCGTAGCTGTAACCCTCTTTGAGCCTGGATATGGCGGCCCCGTCAAATGGAAAATTGGTCAAACGCCCCTCGTCAAAGTAACGCACCCCCTCCTGGGTCACAAAGAGGTTGGGCTGGAATCCCGCTGATTCAAGCTGTCCCATGGTCTTGATCCCCGGTCCCGTGAGGGGGCCGATCCTCATGGTCATCAGGACCCCCATCCCTTCCTCGGCCGCGCCCGCCTCCCAGGCCATACGTATCCCGTCGCCCACTTTATCAAAGTTCATTATGGGGAACAGATTCACGTTCAGGTCAAACCCCGTGTATTTCTTGATCCATTCCTCATTGTTGGCGTAGCCCCCGCTGCCGATAATAACCGCCTTGGCAACAAATTCGATGATCTTTCCCTCCTTTTCCGCAACCACACCGGTAACCCTGTCACCTTCCCTAACCAGTTCCCTTGCCGGGGTCGCGAGCCTGATATCAATGCCCTTTTCCCTTGCCCTTTTAGCAAGGGTCTTCATCATTACCGAAGATCGAGCCTTCTGGGGCCCTTTAAGGAGGTGCCAGGTCCTGTGTCCATTGGGAAATATGGCCATGGGCCCGTCAAACTCCACGCCCAGTTCCTGTAGCCATGAAATTGTGCCCGCAGATTCATCCACAAAGGCCCTTACCAGACGGGGATTGGCACGCCAGTGACTGTAGTCCATGATGATCTTGAAGGCCTCATCGCGACTGATACAGATGTACTGTTGGCGCTGCATCTCGCTCTCCACAGCGAACATGCCCTCCGGGAAATTGGAGGTCCCGCCCGTGTTGAGCATTTTTTCGAGAATGACAACCCCTGCACCCCCTTCAGCAGCGGTAAGCGCCGCGGCCATGCCCGTCGCCCCGGAGCCGATTACTACAATATCCGCGCTTACCCTCTCTCTATTCATAGTATTTCTCTATTCCTCTGATTGTTCCTTTTAAAGCAATTTTTCCCTTGCGCCTTTTGCCATTAATATCATGTCGCCATGATTTTTAAGAATTTCCATTTAAGCCTATCCACCAATGTTCATTATCCCCTTACAGTTTTTCCATATATTCCAGCGCACTCCTGCCCGCTATCCTGCCCGAATTAAGCGCAAAGGCAAGCGTCCCGCCGCACGTTTTGACATCATAGCTGTCCCCGTAGATGCCGCCCGCGTCCATTCCACCCGCATAGAGTCCAGGAATGGGATTGTCATTCTTATCGACTACCTCCATCCTGTAGTTGATCCTTATACCGCCCAGTGTGCCGAGAAATACCGCGTTACATTTCAGGCCGTAATACTTGGGTTCTCTGAGCGGTCTGAGGAATTTCGGGTCCTTGGCAAAGAGATCGTCGTGGCCCTTCCCGCAGAAGCGGTTGTATTCCTCAATCGTGGCCTTCAAGGTCGAAGGATCTATCCCCATCTTCCCGGCCAGATCCTCCACGGAGTCTGCGGTATAAATATCGGGCGCCCTGTTTTCTAATGCCTCCTTGAGCGTTTCACTGACATCGATTCGTGTACCCGGAGGGAAGATGCGTCCGGTGCCCAGGTCCGTCCCCTTTTCCCTCCAGTGCCGCACCATGGATTCATCGAAGATGGCGAAGACATATTTCCCTTTCTGTCTGGTCATGGCGTTGCCGTCAAAGGCGAAATTGCCCTGGATACTCTCGTCGCAGTATCTCACCCCGTCCTGGTTGACCCAGAGGCCCGGCTGGTTGGCCGCGCTCTCGAGGGGGCCGATGAAGCTGAGTCCTGAGCCAAGGATCGGTCCGCTCCTTAAAAGCTGGAGTACGCCCATGCCTTCTTCTGCCGCGCCCGCTTCCCATGCCATTCGAATGCCCTCTCCCATCTTATCCACGTTACCAACAGCGGTAAGATTGACTCCCAGATCAAATCCCGTGTATTTCTTGATCCACTCCCTATTGTTGGCGTAACCGCCCGTGGCGACAAGGACCGTCCCGGCCTCAATTCGAAATTCTTCCCCGTCCTGCTCGGCAATAAGGCCCGTAATCCTGCCCCCTTGCTTGATAATCCTTTTCACCGTCGTGGCCAGCCTGATATCAACCCCCTTTTCCTTGGCCCTGGAAGCCAGGACCTTCATCATAACCGAGCCCCGCTCCCTGTCCGGACCCTTTAAGATGTGCCAGACCCGGGGACCTCCGGGCATATTGGTCGTGACCTCGACAAATTCTACGCCCTGTTTTTGTAGCCAGGCGACTGTGGCGGCCGTTTCATCTACAAAGGCCCTCACCAGTCTGGGGTTGGCCCTCCAGTGGCTGTACTCCATTATGGTCTTGAAGGCGTCATCGCGGTTGTAGCTGACATATTTTTTACGCTGCATATCGCTTTCAACTGCAAACATCCCCTCGGCAAAGTTTGATACCCCCCCAAGACTGCGCATCTTTTCAAAAATGACGACACCGGCGCCTCCTTCGGCGGCTGTCAGGGCGGCCGCGGTTCCCGTTGCCCCTGATCCGATCACGGCAAGATCAGTCTTTTCAATGACTCCTGCCATTTTTTACTCCTCTATTATCATCTTATGAATTGGCGCTAACCAAGCTCCATGATAACCCTTTTAACTAAGGCCCTTGCGATATTCACCTTATAACCGTTCATGCTGAGCGGTTTCGCGTCCTTCAGCGCCTTTCCAGCCCCTTCAGAAGCAAGATTCTCTTTAATAGGCCTCCCTGTTATGGCCTCCTCCGCCGCTTTTGCCCTGTAGGGCACAGGCGCGACAGCTCCGAGCACAATACGGGCGCCCGTACAGGTCTTGTCTTTTATGGCCACAACCGCTGCCACGCTTACAATGGCAAAATCAATGGGCCTTCTCAGGGTGAACTTGAGATATCTCTGTCCCGTCCCCGGGGGACTCGCTGGAATCTCAATCTCCTTTACAATCTCTCCCACCTTGAGTGCGTTACCGAGGGGATTATAGAAATCCTCCGGAGCCACACTCCGCTCTCCCTTTGGACTCGCGATTATGATTTTGGCGTCAAGGGCTGTAAGGGCAACGGCCGTGTCTGAAGGGCAGACTGAAAAGCATTTCTTTCCACCAATAATTGCGTGATACCGGTTATCACCCTTGACCGCCAGGCAGGGTCCATTTCCTTTTCTTAGACACTGGATGGGCCCTCCTATATGGCGGGGATACCGGTAATACCAGCAGCGCGTATCCTGACAGAGGTTTCCCCCGATTGTGGCTGCATTACGTATCTGGGGACTTCCCACGGAGAGGGCCGTCTCCCCCAATACTTTATATCTTTCTTTTATGACCGGGGACCCGGCTATATCCGAAAGCCTCGCCAGGGCGCCAATCCTCAATACATCACCGTCCTCGCGGATATAATCAAGTCCCTGTATGGTCTTGCCGTTGATTATGGCCTCCGGATAATCGGGCAGGAGGTCTCCCTTGAGCACGGACAAAAGGTCCGTTCCTCCAGCGTTGAATTTTGCCCTGCCCTGGTATTTGCTGAGCAATTGGCAGGCCTCATCAATGGTGTGGGCGTCAAAATGCCTGAATGTCCTCATGAGACACCTCCTTTCTTCCTTCTGGAGGGAGTCTTTCCGAGTGCCTTGAGCACCCTCTCTGGAGTGACAGGGTATTCATGGAACCACAGGCCCAGGGCATTTGAGGCGGCCATGAGCACGGCCGAGGGCCCCGGTGAAGTGGCTATCTCACCCACCCCCACGGCACGATAACGGTGTGTGGAAAAGGGGGTTTCCATTATGATATTGTCGATGGCCGGCAGTTCCGAGGACGTGCGCCATTTATAATCAACCATATTGCTGTTCAGGATATGGCCCGTGGAATGATCCAATATTGTCTCCTCGAAAATAGCACTGTCTATTCCCGCCGTACCCAGGCATCCGTTTAGCTGGCCCCTTATTCCGGGCGGGTCGATAATCTGACCCACATCCGTGGCATTGACAACCCGGAGCAGATTCAGCTTACCCGTCTCCGTGTCCACTTCCACCTCGACAAAGCTCATCATACAGTTGGCAAAGGTATAATCCGCGTTAAAACGGCCGTGCCCTAATATGGTCCTCAATCTTATGGCCTCATTCCATGTCATGCTCTTGTCAGGCTGGCCCTTGACCCATATGACACCATCAGCGGTCTCCAGATCGCCCGGATCCACGCCCAGCCTGGGGGCGGTGAACTGGAAGAGCTTTTGCTTCGCGTCTTCAGCGCCCGAAATGACCGCGCTCAAGATGGCGTATGTGCCCCTGGAGCCAGCCGGTCCCCACTCAACAGGTGTAATTAGCGTGTCACTCGGGGTTATTGAGATCGCATCCAGGGGAAGCTGGAGAACCTCTGCCACAACCTTGGCGCAGTTGCTCCTCTGTCCGGTCCCGTGCTCCGTCACACTGGAATAGATTACGGCGCTCCCGTCGGGATTCAGCCTCACGTAGGCCTCTGATATGTCCTCGCCCACATCCGCGTTTCCATGGACCCCTACACCGATCCCCACCCTTTTATTCCCGTTGACCGCGACAGGTTTGAGCCAGCCCTTCCACTTTTTTTTCCAGCCAAAGACCCGGGCACCTTCCTCCATGGCCTTTGTATAATCCACCCCCCTGTAAGTGTACCAGTTGGCATCCCGCCAGAAGTACCCGTCACCGGGTTTGATAAAGTTCTTTTTGAGGACCTCAAAGGGATCAAGGCCTGCCTTTTCCATGGCCAGGCTCAGCAAGGGAATGAGCGCGCACTTGAGCTCCTGTCCCCCGAAACCCCTTACTATACCCGAGGCGTTCCTGTTGGTGCACACTATCTCGGGCTTGACCTCCCAGTTGGGGCAGCGGATGGCAATCTGGGCCTCGCCCGCGCCGACAGCGACCTGGGCCTGTGTTGTCATGGAGTAATATCCCGTGCCGAGAAGCCACCTGCCCGAGATCGCCGTGACGCTCCCGTCTTTTTTCATGCCCACCCTGGCAACCAGCCTTGTGGCGGGACGCAGGACAAAGGCCGCCAAATGTTCTTCCTTGGAAAAAACAACCTTTACGGCCTTTCCCGTGGCCTTGCTCAAGGCGGCCGCGTAGCACTGGACCTGCCACGACATGATCTTTGATCCATAGCTCCCGCCGCAGGGACCGCCGATTGTCCTTACATCGACCCTATCACCGAATATAGCCGAGAGGACTATCTTGTTCAGGTACACGGCCTGATTTGAAACCCATACAGTCACCCTATCGGGCTCTTCCCACAGGGCCACGGCCCCGGGTGATTCCGGGGGAATGGGGTTGGGAATATTCTCATATCCGAAGGTGCCTTCCGTGATAACATCCGCTTCTTCAAAGCCCTTTTTCACGTCCCCCATCACTATCCCTGTCATGGATCTGGGACCCAGGATGGGGTCTCCGAGGGGAAGCGTATTTCCAGGCAATTCCTTATATAGCTGGGGAGCTCCAGGTTTCAGGGCCTCATCGATATCAAAGACAGGTGGAAGGATTTCATATTCCACCTCAATGAGCCTGCATGCCTCGGCCGCTGTCTCTTTCGTCCTGGCGGCAACAAGGGCCACAGGGTCACCAACGTATCTTACCTTACGATCAAGAACCCGGAATATGGGGGGGTTGCCGAATTTCCAGTCAGGGACGTCCCTGTAGGTGATGATGGCTTCCACACCCTCAAGGCCGGCGGCCCTGGCCTTATTGATCCTTTTAATTCGTGCGTGGGGATGGGGGCTTCTTAGTACGGCTCCATGAAGCAGGTTGGGAAAATCGATGTCATCGAGGTATTTGGCTCCTCCCGTGACGATCTCCGGCCCGTCCTTTCGCGGTGTATCTTTACCGATGTACCTGTAAGTTTCAGCCATTGCCCTTACCTGCCTTTCCAGAGGCGTCCATAACCGCCTCGATGACCTGGTAGTGGCTGATGCACCTGCAGAAGTTGCCGGAAAGGGCCTCCTTGACCTCTTCTTCGGTAGGATGAGGTTTTTCATTGAGGAGTGCCTTTGAGCTCATGATCATCCCCGGCGTACAGAACCCGCACTGAAAGGCGGTGTGGTCAATAAAGGACTGCTGGATGGGGTCCAAAATCCCGGTCTTCGAGTCACTCAGGCCCTCGATGGTGGTGATCTCCCTGCCGCCGCACTCGATGGTGAGTGTCATGCATGAAAGGATGGCCTTACCGTCCATAAGGACGGTGCAGCTCCCGCATGCCCCGTTGTCGCATGACACCTTCGTGCCTGTCATGCCCAGGGTCTCCCTGAGTGTATGCGCCAGGGTATGTGAAGGACTCACCGCATCCGGCTGATCCCCGATCTCGAGGTTGTATTGAATTCCATTGATCCTGAGTCCAATGCTTCGCTTCTCTTCAGGGGCTTCTCCTGCCTTTTCTTGCCCTCTATTTGTCATTTTTCTCTTTCCCAATTTATCCCCCTTCTATCTATCTTAATTACCGGTCTCAAGCATTGCCCGGCCCCCCTCTTACCATCTCAACGAAGGCGTCAAGACGATTCCTTAATGGGCCCCCATCCGCTGTATCGTAGTTTGATTCAACAATAAGGAACGGTATGCCATGCTCACGCATCTTTTTATCCAGAAAATAGGCCTCCTGATCATAGGTCTCACAGCAAAGCATCTCGTACCATATCACCCCTGACACACTGAAATCCTCGATGAGTCTCAACATAAAATCAAGCCTTTTTTTTGTTGAATCCCTCATAAAGGCGCATGGTATCCTGTCCCTCAGATAACTCCTGGCCAGGGACAGCATCGGGTCGCCGTTGTTTTCCACATGCTGCCAGTAATATCTTATTCCTTCGCATATCTCTTCAATTACAATCTCCCCGCCTGCCGCTTCAACCAGTTTCAGGATATTATAGTCACCATGGGCCAGGTTTGGTCCGGCCAGGAGCAGTCTTGGCCTGCCGTTCTTCCTGTTCATTGGACGCTTTTTTTTCAATTCCCCATAGACGGATTCCAGCAGATCCACCATAAAAACCGGATCAGCATAAAGAGAGGCATGGTTAAGCCTTGTGAAATCCAGGGCGCTGAGAGGCGTATCCGGATCACGACGCATCAGGCTGATCGTTTTCAGGAGATCTCTCATCCTGTTGTAGAGTTCAATAGCTTCCCTGATTCTTCCATCCGTAATCCGGCTTCCAGTGAAAGATTCGATCCTGTCCTTTAATGCGTGCAGCCTGTCTTTATAGTATTCCAGTTCAGAATCACCATCCGTCTGGTGAGGGATGCCCAATTTGAATATCTCGATATCTCCCTGGTATTCCCATATCTCGGCAACTTTTTTCAGGTGCTGGCAGGTAATCGGAGCCACAAACATATCCAGCATGCTGTAAAATGGATTATTTTTCAACATCCTCTCTCCAACCTGCGCCCGGGCAAAGGGACAGATGATTCGCGGCACAAGTGAAAGGGCCAAATCAGCGGCCTGCTGATTCCCTCCATCGGTGAGACAGATAGGAATCGCCCCTGAGGCATAAATTATCTCTTCAGGAACATAATTCCCCGGGAAATAGCCGATTATCCTGGCCCCCCGACCTTTCAATCTTCTCAGATTCGCCGTTCTATCATGTATAATTGATGTCAGGTCCACGTCAGCCATCTGTCTTCCTTTTATTGATGTCCTCTTTTCAGCCGTTGTCAGGGGGCCTGCCGAAAAACCCTTACCCCCCCATCATCAATCCGGGCAACCATGTGGTCACCGAAGGAAAGGCAACGAGGATAAACAAAAACAGGATAAGCATTACAAGATATGGCGCCACCCCCATAAATAGATCTTTGCTGTCGATCTTGAACACGTTCCTTACCATGAAGAAATTGATTCCCATAGGAGGTGTAATCAGGGACATCTCCATATTGACCATAAACA
>CAZGIZ010000099.1:0-17613 GCA_964526655.1 uncultured Desulfobacteraceae bacterium
CGTGCCGAAGTGGCGGAACTGGTAGACGCGCTAGGTTCAGGGTCTAGTGGGTGTACGCCCGTGCAGGTTCAAGTCCTGTCTTCGGCACCAGGTTAAGAACAAGGGATCGTTGGATTTTACCGGTCCTTTTTCTTTTTGACCCATTAATCCGGATTTTTACGGGCAAAGACCGTATAAAATAGTAATCCAGGGATTGAATCTTGTGAAAAAAGGTTTATAGTAGCATCAAGATAGGATTAGTTAGCCTATCAATTATGGGCCCCTGAGTATTTTTTACCCTCCTTTCTCCTCTCAGGGGCCTTTTAATTACTGTTCCAGCCTGAAAATCAAGGGCATGTCATTCTTTGGGGATATCTATCGTCTTCCTCATCTCTTGAACTCTTTTAGAAGAGATTTGCCAATTATCCTTGAAAATTTGTTAATATATGAGATATGTATAGCACACATTAAAACACGCATCATCCCGCTCAATAGCGTGGAGGGAGGAGTCTATTATTGAAAATCAAAAATGGAGGCTAATATGCGGATCAAAAAGACTCTGGGAGGATTTGTAAAAATATGGCTTATTCTCATTTTGTGTGCTTCTTTTGGCATTATTTTCACCCCAAAGGGCGGCACCAGGGCTTCAAAGGCCCTGGCAGAGGAATCCGAGGGCGTAAACGAGATGCATGACCTGGATGTTATCGTACTTGATAAGGACGACTTTGCCAAGAGGAGAAAAGGCCCGGTACGGTTTGAACACATGAAACATGCCAGGGACTATAATATATCCTGCTGGGACTGTCATCACGAATATGAAGACGGAAAGAACGTATGGTCACCCTGGGGAACCACATTGCAATGCGCTGACTGTCATGACCCGGAGACAAAAGAGGGCAATATCGTAAAACTCCAGACCGCGTTTCACCTGTGCTGCAAGACCTGCCATGAGAAAAGAAAGATTTTCGGTGATAACCCATTGGCCTACAGAAAATGCAACACATGCCATGAAAAGGCGGAATAGGTTTCCCGGTGTCCCGGATTTTTCTGGTTATCCTTTGCCTTTTCCTGATCTGCCAGTCAAACTCATCTCCCGGGCAGGAGGACGATTCCGCCCGGAAGCGTGCGAGGGAGATACTGCGCCAGGTCGATGACCTGTGGCGCGGCAGCTCGTCCCATTCCATATTTACAATGCATATCAAAACCGCCCATTACACCCGTGACATGCGCCTGGAGGGCTGGTCAAAGGGTAAGGACAAGACCCTTGTACGGATCCTCTTGCCCCTGAAAGACAAGGACACGGCAACCCTCAAGTCAGGCAATAACGTATTCACCTATCTGCCCCGGACCGACCGGACGATTCGCCTGACTTCCGGAATGATGATGAGTTCCTGGATGGGCAGTCACTTTACAAACGATGACCTTGTAAAGGAATCCAGGATGGAAGACGACTATGATCCCACCATCTCCTTTGAAGGGAAAAGGGACGGCCGGGATATCATCGAGTTCACCCTGATTCCCAAGCCCGACGCCGCCGTGGTCTGGGGAAAGGTCGTCGCGGTAGTTCTTTCTGACGGGTACCTGCCCCTTAAATTCACCTATTACGATGAAGACATGAATATCGCCCGCACAATTACCTTCAACAAGATAGAGATGCTAGCGGGCCGGCTTCGGCCTACTGTCATGAGAGTGGTTCCGGCGGACAAGCCCGATGAATATACGGAGTTGGTCTATGAGGAACTGGAGTTGAATATCCCTATCAAGGACGACTTTTTCTCCCTCGCGAGCCTGAAACGTAGATAGATAAAATGAAAATCCTGCCCATAGCCACGCGAAACGTCTTCCGGAACTGGCGTCGGACCCTTGTAACTACCCTGGCAATGGGATTTGCCGGGTTCATCATGATCCTTTTCGCCTCCCTGACCCAGGGATTACTCCAGGCCGGCGAAAGAAACGCGGTGGCGATGGATCTCGGCGATATCCAGATACACGCCCCCGGTTACAGGGATGATCCCGACCTTTACACGCTCATCCCTAACCCGGAAGAGATCCTGAAAAGGATAAGGGGCATGGGCTTCCATGCCACGGAGAGGCTTTACGGATTCGGGCTGGCAGCGGCAGGATCAGCCTCCGCGGGCGTTCAGGTAAGGGGCATAAATATCTCTACTGAACGCACCGTTACGGAGATCAATAATCACGTGATGGAGGGGGCCTGGCTTGATGACAATGATCCCAAGGCGGTTGTAATCGGCAGAAAGCTTGCCAGGACCCTTGGCGTAAGGCCAGGGAGTGAAGTGGTTTTTGTCGGCCAGGCCGCGGACGGTTCAATGGCCAATGACCTTTTCAGGGTAAGGGGCATACTGAAGTCCGTGGGGGAAGAAATAGACAGGGCCGGCTTCTTCATGATTGAAAGGGAGTTTCGCGACCTGATGGTGCTTCCCGAAGGGGCCCACGAGATCGCTGTGATGCGCCCGGACCGGAGCTCGGACCTGGAGGCCGCCACCAAGCAGGTGGCCGCAGCGGCGCCTGGTATGGAGACAATGAACTGGCGCCAGTTAAAACCGATTATCGCCAGGATACTTGATCTGGCGGACGCCCAGATTATCATTATGGTGGTCATCACTTATGTGGCAATGGCCATGGTAATCCTCAACGCTATGCTGATGAGCGTCTTTGAACGGATCAGGGAGCTTGGCATTATGAAGGCCATCGGGGTTGCTCCCTGGCAAGTAATGCTGATGATCTACCTGGAGACCATGGTCCAGGCCCTAATGGCAAGCGTCATTGCCGTGTCCTCCGGCTGGGCCCTGTCCCATTATTTTCAGGGAAACGGCATTGACCTTTCTTCCATTTCCAGCGGCGGCTCTTTCGCGGGGGTGGCCCTTGACCCCGTATGGAGGGCCTATGTGACAACAAAGGCGGTCCTCATTCCCATAGTCTTCCTCTTTATCATGACGATTCTGGCCGTTCTCTATCCCGCGGTCAAGGCGGCACTGATTCAACCTGTCAAGGCCATTCATCATAGGTGAAGTGTAGCTATTTATGTTATTTGAGTATTATTTGTCAGAGGCGGTCTTTTTAATCAGGGAGACCAAAATAATGGCACAAGGCGCAGGGCATAGGGCGCAGGGCGCAGGGCATAAGGCAAGTCAGGACATAGGAGTCTTTCCTTGCGCCCTGTGCCTTGTGCCGCTCATCAATTGGTAAAGAGCCTGTTACCAGGATTCTACTGTATATAGGGAGCAATTATTAGGTGAACATCTATAAAATGGCATGGCGCAATCTGTGGAGACGAAAACGGCGCACTTATATTACGGCCTTTTCCATCGGTTTCGGCGTCCTGCTGTCAGTTACCTTTACGGGGACCGGGGATTACAGTTATACCAAGATGATCAACACGGGCGCTACCATGGGACTTGGGCATGTCACGGTTGAGCCGAAGGGCTATAATGAAACCCCATCGCTGGACAAGAGACTTATCAACTCCGATAAAATACGGGAAAGGCTCTTAAAAACACCTGATGTGAAGGACGCCATGGTCAGGATCATGGGCCAGGCAATGCTGGCAAGCGCCAGTAAGAGCATAGGCGGTATGTTTATGGGTATTGATCCTGCCCAGGAATCAGAAGAGTATGACCTCTTTTTACGTTCCATTATTAAAGGAAAACTCTTTTCAGGGACCGACGGTCGCGGCGCGGTAGTGGGGAGCAAGGTGGCGGAAAAGCTCAATCTCCGCATCGGGAAAAAATTTGTGTACACGACAACGGACGTGAGCGGAGAGATGGTAAGCGAGATAGCACGGGTAAGAGGCATATTCAGGACCGGAGTTGACGAGGTGGACGGCGCCATGATCCTGCTGCCCATTGACAGAATTCGAGCCGCCCTGAACTATGGAGCGGAAGACGCTACCCTGGTGGCTGTCATCATTGACGACCAGCGGCGCGCCGAGATGATGAGGGACAGGATCGAAAAAATCGTGGGTAATCCCGCAAGGGAGGTCCTGAACTGGCAGAAGACGCAGCCGGACCTCGCAGGCATCATAACAATGGATAAAAGCGGCAACTATATTATCCAGGTCCTGGTAGGACTCCTCATCGCCGCCGGAATTCTGAACACGCTGCTGATGAGCGTCATGGAGCGCACACGGGAGTTCGGGGTGATGATGGCTGTGGGCATGTCTCCGGGCGGTCTTTTCAGGCTTGTTATCATGGAATCCCTGTGGCTCGCCATCCTTGGCGTCCTGCTTGGGATAATAATGACCATCCCCTGGTACGCATACATGCACTATACGGGGATCGATTTCAGCGGGGCCATTGGCGGCGATTCCAGCATAAGCGGCGTCATAATGGACCCCCTGGTGAAGATCAGGCTTTTTAAGGAGAGCGCAGCGGTGATTCTCTCGGGTGTCTTTATCCTCACGCTCCTTTCGGGTATATACCCCGCCTGGCGGGCCGGACGCATACCGCCAGTGGAGAGCATAAAGGCATTGTAATTCGGAGCCAATTAACGAAGTATCATAGGGAGATAGCATGACAGATCAGGAGATTGTTCGTCTCGAAGACGCCACAAGGGTCTATCAGCAGGGCAAGGTGGAAGTGCGGGCCGTGGACGGGCTGTCCTTTCAGGTTACCAGGGGCGATTTCGCGGCCCTTTGCGGACCTTCGGGGTCGGGAAAGACGACCGTGTTGAATCTCATCGGCGGGCTGGATGTACCCACGAGAGGCAAAATATACCTGGAGGACAGGGACCTCGCCCTGCTCACCCGGTCCAGGCTTTCGGTCCTTCGCAGGGATCGGATCGGCTTTGTTTTCCAGGCCTATAACCTGATCCAGGTCATGACCGCCTACGAAAACGCCGAATTCGTCCTGACACTCCAGGGCGTTCCCAAAGGAGAACGCAATGAGCGTGTGACGGCCATCCTCAAGGAGGTGGGCCTGGAGGGACTGGAACGCCGTCGTCCCGACGAGATGTCAGGAGGCCAGCAGCAGAGAGTGGCCATTGCTCGGGCCATTGTCACTCATCCGGCCATTGTGCTGGCGGACGAACCCACGGCTAACGTAGATTCTGCGACCGCGGACTCCCTGCTTGATCTAATGCAGAGGCTTAACAACGACTCCGGTATAACATTCCTCTTTTCCACCCATGATCAGAGGGTCATGGACAGGGCACATCGTATTATCCGTTTGCAGGATGGAAAAATTGAGCGGGATGAGGTCCGCGATTGAGAAAAGACATATTCAATAAGATCTTTCTCGCCCCAATCTTAACGATTGTGACTGTTCTGGCCGTGTTCCTGTCACCGGCAGGCGCATTCTATGAAAGGCAGGGCGATGAAGGGTCCCTGGACCTGAGGGGAGTCGTCAGGATCTTCGGAACCGCCTATGCGAACCCGGACAACCCCTTTTTTTTTGAGGAATCTTCGGAGTCCGGGCTTGCGGGGATTGCCCGCCTTATCATGGAGGCACAGTCGGGCAATGGCCTGGGTATCGAGGTAAACGCCTATCAGACATGGATTCCCGAAGGGCTCCTGGGGATCCGGTCAGGACTTGGAACAGCCCCTAATGTGGAGCGAAGCGACGCCCTGGAAAGGAGTCTCGGCAACGACAGGTACGCCCACCTGGTGGCAGACCGGTTAAACATTCGCTGGTCAAAGGGGCCTCTAGACCTTACCCTGGGACGACAGCCCGTCAATTTAGCGACCACATTCTATTTCACGCCAAATGACTTTTTCGCCCCCTTTGCCGCCCAGACCTTTTATCGTGTCTACAAGCCCGGTGTCGATGCCCTGCGCGCCGAAATAGGATTGGGAGGCCTTTCTCAGTTGTCATTGATCAGCGTGCTCGGTTACAGCCGTGACCCCAATAGCGACACGGGTTGGAGCGATGATCCCCTGGGCGATCGCACCTCCTATATCGGCCGTATCTCCACAGTGTTTCATGATTTTGAATGGGCGTTGCTGGGAGGTCAGCTACAAGACAGGGATGTGGCGGGCGGATCTATTCAGGGAGAGCTGTTCCGGTGGCTGGGGGTCAGGGCTGAAGGACACTTGGCATTTCCCGAGGACCCTCGAGAGGACTCCTATTGGGAACTCTCCGCCGGGCTTGAGCACAGGTGGGAAAACAGCCTTAATGTCAGGCTGGAGCATTTCTATCACGGCTTAGGGGCCGGATCGGTCTCCGATTACCTGCGTATTCCCTCAGTCGCGATAGGAGATAGCCTCTATCTCGGTCGTCACTACACCGCCCTGGGGGTGGGCTATGAATTTACCCCTCTATTGAACGCCGAGATACTGGTAATTGTCAACATGGAAGATGATTCCAGCCTTTGGTCCTTCAATGCCGTATATTCCCTGTCAAATGAAGCGGAACTTTCACTGGACCTTGGGGCACCGTGGGGGAAAAAACCTTTTGGCGCGGATGTAAGGAGTGAGTTCGGGTTGTATCCGTACTCCATAAACCTCGAGATCCGGTATTTTTTTTAGGGCCTGTGTCTCCTCAGCGTATGACTTCTTCTTTTAGAAAATCCCGGCCCGACCTTCCTCCGGATTTCTCGAACTGGTCTATCCAGCCCCTCACCCTCTCCTTGCCGTAGGCCTCCTCCCATCCCGCCACTATAGTATCCACCGGGATATCCGCGTATTCGCCAAGGTACTCCACATATTCCATGAACCGCCTGTTGTCGGCGCTATAGGCGTGAAAGATGGAGTCTTCACGGCCGTTGAATTCAAGGGGGGCTACATTATGTCTTTCGCAGAGCTCGATGTTGAAGGCGGGCGTTGCCTTGACCCATTTACCTTCCAGATAGAACTCGTTAAAGCCGTGATAGACAAAGGTGTCGGACCCCATATACTCGATAAGCTGTCTTGTCGCGAGATGATTCCTGACATGGGCGAAACCTATCCTCGAGGGGATCCCACGGCACCTTCCGAGGGCGCAGAGGAGCGAGGCCTTGCATACACAGTACCCGCGGCCGCTTTTTAGGACATTGCTCGCCCGGTAATGTTCCGGAAGATAGAAGGGATAATAGGGATCATACCAGATCCCGTCGCGAACCGCGTAATAGAGCCTGACGGCCGTTTCAACAGGATCATTAATTCCGCCCGCCGCTTCTTCAGCAAATTGGATAATCCTTTCATGATCACTGTCAATGATCGGGGTGGGAAGGAGATATCTCTCATCCACATGGTCCATTTTTTCTTTTGCTCCCTGCCATGAATATATAGAACGGAAATTCAAGGACCTTAAAATTTTAGGTTCTTCTCCCAATTAGTTGGGAGAAAGTGGCCAAGGATTCGGGGGTTCAAGTCTTTGCAATCCTTTAGCATTTCAATCGAACCCTCGAATCCTGGATCCTTTGAACCCTATGGATCACGACAACTCTTTTGGAGATGACCTAAATTTTTTTATTTTACAATATCCTATGGGAAAACCCAACAGATATGCGCCAATTCCCAAGAATTCAGCCGATTTTGTTGGCCCTGTATCCCCTTTTCCCTTGACATAATTGCATCTCTTTAGTTGCATTGTAGCTAAGATGTAATAAAATAACATTGCCGCGAAATAATTTTAATATACAATACCCGGCACCCCGAGGCGCGGCAAAGAGGAAAATTAAGTGACAAACGAAAAAAAAACAAATGACGACAAAGAATCGATACCCCTGAATGCCACCCAGGGCAGCGTAAAGTTTGAGGTCTATGGAGAGGAGATGATCGAGAAGGTCGTAAAATTAAGCGGCAATAGCGGCAGGGTCTATCTGCCACCTGATTGGGTAGGTCATCAGGTAAAGATTATCAGGGTTGACTAAATTCAGATGGAAAGGACCGGACAGGTGGATGATCTCTTGATCAGGACTTTAAAAATCGGGGATGTCGAAGCCCTCAGCAGGATTACCTCGTCCATCATCAAGAAACCCACCGTGATCAATTTCAAGCGGATAATCGAGGAGCAATCCAAAAGCAGCGGGGTCCAGAGCTTTGTCGCGGAGCTCCGGGGCAGTGTGGTGGGCTATATGATAAGCTATACCCTTTCAGGGGGTTTCGGCATTGATAAAAGCGCCTGGATAGCGATAGTCGGAGTTGATCCCAGGTTTATGGGACAGGGTATCGGCAAGGCCTTAGCCGAAGAGACCTTTCGTTATTACAAGGAGCAAGGTATTAGAAATATATATACCTCAGTCAGATGGGATTCCACGGACATGTTATCCTTTTTCAAGACCCTGGGGTTTGACAGGAGTAAATTTATCAACCTGACCAAGGTCCTCAAATAATATACCTGATAACAAGGTATAAGGTTTACGGTTCAAGGTTTACGGTTTAGACTTTAACGACTTTTTTCCCCTTACACCTTATTCCTTGTGCCCTATACCTTTTACCTCTTCCTGCCCACAAGGTCGCTTACCTTTCCGAGTATCAGCATCAGGCTCATATTGGTGAGAGAGTATGAAAGAGTCACCCACATTATATGGTCATTATTTTGACAGGGGCAGCAATTTTCTATTATCAAAACATTCAAAATCTTCCTAATCCATCCATTATATTAATGAATAAAACCCAGTACTCTCCATGGCACAGATCTTGCTCACCTGAATTCATAAAAGAATAATATCTGCAAGGTGCAGGAGAATAGCCCGATTTTACGCTCAAGATTTTATTCCAAAGGCCGATAAGGTCTCGTGTGGCATCCAATCGGCCCTTAACAAGAGATACAAATCATAGGGGGATTGAAATCATCCGAAACAATAGGCGTTCTTTTAAATAAAAATGAAGAGATGAAAGAGAGGGAAATAATAGTATGAAGATTTTCAAGAAATTAATTCAACTGGTTTTTGTAGTAGGCGTTTCACTGATTCTAATTAATTCTGCCCAGGCCCGGGACCTGAAGGCGAGCCTCGGGTATGTTCCCATGTTGTGCGAAACCCCTGACAAGGGTATCTTGCCGGATCTGCTCAAGGCCATGGACGAGATATACACGGACGGCAAGATCATCATCGATGTCTATCCCCCACCGAGGGCCATCGATAACGTGGTAAAGGGGTCTCACGACTTTTTTTTACCCGGGATGAAAAGCACCGCCGTGGATAAGGATGCACTGCTCTTAAGGTTTTCCGAAACACTATGGACATCGATCTTTGTGCTTTATGCCAATAAGAACGTGGATATCGACATGAACAATCTGGGAAACTATAAGATAGAGACAAACCCCGCCGTCACCGGATATTTTGACTTTCCTGTACTGCCCTTCGCGAGCACGGAATCCAGCCTGAAAAAGGTAGACATCGGAAGAATAGACGGCCTTATCTATGCCATGGGTGAAACGGATTCCGTGTTAAAGAGATTGGGCCTCAAGAATGTCAAGAGGATCTATTATGAGGCGTTTGAAGGGCCGATCATGCTGGCGAAAGGCCCGAAGGGGGATGAGGTCGAAAAGATCCTCCTGCCGCTGATAAAAGAGCTCAGGGATAATGGGACCTACGCAAAGATCATGGCTCCCATGTTGAACCAGCAGTTTGTAGAGTGGTAAAATCACAATACGCCATGGGCCGAAAATGTCAAACGTATAAAGCGGAAAGGGGAAGCAATCCCACTGTTGTGGGATTGCTTCCTGCACATTTACATTTCTAAACAATTTATTCCATAATCCCTAAGGCAATTAACGATGGAGAGCTTGTAGAAAATGAAAACTCAACAATCGAGATTTGGTATAATTCTAAAAATGTCGGTGATCTGCGGCGTCGTGGTGCTGGTCCTTCTGGCCATAAGCAATTTTGTATTCCTCCAACTGGAGTCAAGCCTGGTTCATTCAATCATTGATAAATACGTGGGAAAAGTCGAAAAGACCATTGACGACGAAGGAAATATTCAAAGAGAGGCCCTGTTTAAAAAAATGGAAGCCAATACGGATATGTGCGCGACAATATCCTCCTCATTTCTCTATAATATACAGGCCGATGGGCTCAAACTCACCCTGCAACCCTATATGAGCGTGGCTGAAATTCAGGCTATCGAGGTGGTGGATTACAGCGATCAGCCCTTTTTCGCCTTCTGGAGAAATAAGGGCATCGAATCAGGGACCGCCGTTCCAAAAACCCTTCAACTCAATGAGGAACTGTCCTTTGCAAAGGATTCCTTTTATCAGAAGGAAAAGGTCGGCCGGGTTAAAATCTATTTTACCGATTCTCTGCTGCTGAATCGTCTCAACCAGAGCAAAAAGAATGCCAGAGAAGAGGTTGAAGAATTTCGCGCGACTACGGACTCAGGGTTGAAAAAGGTCGTGACGATTCAGGCCTCAGTCGCATTATTTGTGGTCCTTGTCCTGGTCGCGACAATCACCCTATCATTGAACATGATTGCAATCAAGCCCATCAAAAGGATCATTGAAAGGATCAGGGATGTGGCAGAGGGAGAAGGCGACCTCACTGCCAGGCTTGAAGTAAAAAGCAGGGATGAGATGAGTGAACTGGCCCGATGGTTCAACACCTTTATGGATAAGCTTCAGACCATGATAAGGAATATCGCCGGAAACGCGGAGACCCTTAACAGGTCCTCATCCGAGCTATCCGGTCTTTCCCAGCAGATGGCCGATGGCGCGGCACAGATGTCAGGCAAGGTCAATACGGTTGCCTCATCAGGGGAGGAAATGAGCTCTAACATGGAGTCGGTTGCCGCGACCATGGAGCAGGCATCCAGCAACATAGGCGTGGTGGCTTCCTCCGCGGAGGAGATGACGGCCACCATCAACGAGATAGCCCAGAACTCCGAAAAGGCCCGAAATATCACGGGCGAGGCCGTCTCACGGGCAAAGGATGCATCAATCAAGGTGGATCATCTCGGAACAGCGGCCCAGGAGATAAGCAAGGTCACCGAGGCCATTACCGAAATATCCGAGCAGACCAACCTCCTCGCCCTGAATGCGACTATCGAGGCGGCAAGGGCCGGAGAGGCGGGCAAGGGTTTTGCCGTTGTGGCCAATGAGATCAAGGAGCTTGCCAGGCAGACGGCCGAAGCGACCCAGGAGATCAAGGGGCAGATAGAGGGGATACAGGATTCCACGTCAGGGACAGTCACCGAGATAGGTGAGATACTGAAGGTCATCAACGACGTGAACGAGATAGTGTCCGCCATTGCCACGGCCGTTGAAGAGCAGTCCGTGACCACCAAGGAGATCGCAGGCAACGTGGCCCAGGCCTCCCAGGGCATTCAGGAGGTAAATGAGAACGTGGCCCAGAGCAGCAGCGTGTCCAAGGATATTGCCAGCGACATAGCGGAGGTAAACCAGGCAGTGGGAGAGATATCAAACAACAGTTCCCAGGTGAGCCTGAATTCCCAGGAATTGAACAAGCTTGCCCGGGAACTGAAGGAGTTGGTCAACAGATTCAAAGTATAACCTACCCCATATCCCCACCAACATAAACAGGGCCTCCTCAATGGGAGGCCTTGTTTATCCTTAACAATTTAAATTCACACATCTGAATCCTATTGCCAATTTATGAATCCTATGCCATATTAAGCCAGATATATGCCTTGCAAGGTCTGTAAACTATGCGCCATGAAAAACGAGAAATACGATTTGGAACATTAGCTGTGGAAATGGGTTTTATAACCGAGGGACAGCTTGGCAAAGCAGTATCAGAACAGATGAAGGAAGACCTTTCACAAAATATACACAGATTAATCGGAGAGATACTGGTTGATCTGGGGTTCATGGATAAATCACAAGTGGACGAAGTACTTCTGGCGCTTGAGCAAAAAAGGACGGCGCCTGCGTCAGGAAGCCAAATTCAAGCCCGATCATTTTATCTTAAATAACAGCCTTCTTCTTCCCAGGACCAGCAAATGAATCCCCTTTACATTTTCTAAAGTTCATCCTTGCACTTTTCCGTGAAGGCCGGGAGGATCTTCTGGTAATCACCCACGGCCCCCGCAGACCACCACGTCCGCGTCCTCGACCCTGACGCCGGTCACCTCCTCCTCGCTCCGGCGTTTCTAAAAAACAAAGTCGGCCACTATGCCGCTTGTATTGTGAAATTCCAGATCCTTCCCGTAGTCGTGATATTTCCATCCTCTTGTATTACAGAACCTGATATTGCTGAAGGCCGGGTTGTGGGCATTCTCGAGACGCATGGGGTTCTTGTTGTCCCCGCCCACAGTCAAGGACATTATCTGCTCCCCAAAGGGCATTGTAATGTGATAAGTGCCCTTTTCCTCCTGTATATTAATCTTCACCACCTTTATGCCAAGGATCTTTTTCCATGGCTTGATGCCGAGATTCGTCTTCAGAAACTCCTCCAAAACAGCTCTCTGCTCGTTATTTGCCCTATCACTTATATAGGCGGCTCCTGCTTCCGCTCCACCCCTCATATCCGCGACCTTCGGACCTATGCCCTCCTGGTGTTGCATGATAACAACGCCCTTCATATCAACACCCTGGATGCGGCCCCCGGTAATCTGATAGGTCTCGATATTGGCGCAGGCCCTGGGCAGGTCCCTGCCAAACCATAAGCCGCAATGGCCGTCCTCGACACGGCAGCACTCATAAAAAACCCCTTTTAAAGTCCAATTTTTCGTCTCGTTCATCGCTGACCTCCTTTTCTTTGTCAATGTTTATCGAGCATCCGTGCTTTTTCTCATAATACGAAGCATCCTATCTGATCCACAAACTCAAATTGCCTGTCCCTTGTGGTCAGTGTCCCTCCCGCCTACATACGGCAAGGAGCTTCATTGCATTATGCGAGAAAAGATCAATGGATTCTGAGTTAGCACATAGTGGAAGCTGGAACATAATCCTCACCGATTCCATGCCTGAATATGGGGGATTGGATGTGGGAAACATTATCTCTGTAAATGGCCCTCACCGGCCATACGCCTGTGATGGCCGTCAGTTATACCGAAATCAAGCCCGGCGCCTTCAGCCTTGGGTCCTCCAAACCCGCCGCCTATATCGGAAGTGCTGTCGATGTTTGTTGCAGCGCCCTGATCGTCGTCCATTGTCCCGACCAGGTTCACGATATCAATGTCACCGTCGCTTTTTATTGTTCCGGACCCGCCCGTGATATCAACCCGGGCTTCATTGGCTCCTGTCGCTAACATTCTGAAATTGGTAATTGCCAGGTCCCCGAAATTTGCGTCAAAGGAGACGGTCCCGGTCAGGACCTTGGTGAAGTCAATATCTGTCCTTGAAAAGGCCCCCTTGACCTCGCCGCTGTAAAAATAGGTCTGGTTCTGTGACTGGAGGTATGAGATATAGTCCGCGTGGGTCTGGTAGCCCTCAATCCACCAGATCTTGCCGTCCGCCACATAGTAGATAGTGCCATCATTATCACCTATTTTCATATTCGCGGAATTTCCTGAAGGACTTTCCCATACTCCCCATCTCAGGTATTCCTGGCCATTGGAATCATAATACTGGCCCAACTGGGAGCGCTTGAAATAGTCAGGTGTGCTGAGCGCTATATTGCCTCCCGTGCCATTGTCAAAATTGGTTGCCTTGATTCCCCTGTCTTCAACCCCCTGCTCCTGGAGGACTATTATATAATTGTTGATATCTTGATTTAACGCATGCCCTGTGTGGGTCTTGACCCCGGTGGGACTTTCTTCAAAGTCTCCCTTCTGCCGGTAGATGGAGTGGAAAAATGCCATGCCCTGGCTATCCGTGACGATAGTGGCAAAGCCTGACTTTAACTCGCCTATCTTGCCCGCTGCAATGCCTTCGGATGCACTTGTCTCCTGCGCGACCTCCTGCTGGGTGACTTCGGATGTCTTTTCGCTTGCGGCCGCAAAGGTCTCCTGACTCACAGGTCCGACAGCCGGCTCTTCCCGTGTCGTTTCTTCGGATGTCTCTTCCCCGGCCTTTTCTTCTTCGGCCTGGCCGGTCTCCTCCTTGATGCCGCCCTTTTCTACTTCACCGCCTGGCGCGGCAGGGCCGGTTTTCGGTCCTTCTTTAATTACCTTTGTCTCGGCCTCAAAGGCCCTGACGAATTCAGGCGGGGTGGGGACAACGGCCCCAAGGTCGCCTCGGAACATTTCCCCTGGGGCCACAATCCGGCCATTTACATCGAGCGCGCCGTCTTCGGTAAAACAATTGGTATAGCTGTTGCCTGGCTCCGGAGGTCCAACCTGGGCGAGGTGAATAAAAGGTTCCTTGCTGTTATCAGCCACCAGCAGTCCTTCTCCCCTTGCCTGACCCCCATCCTTCCGGACAACCTCCACCCCGAACTTTGTACCCCTGATTCCGATCACTGCGGTCGGGGTCTTCAGCTCAAAGCTGGTCTCCCTGATACGAAAAAGCCTGAGGGCGTAAAACATCGCCTTGCCCTTGACCATACCGAAGAGTGATGCCTTGCGGCCCTTTTCAATATTTGCCTCATAACTATCGACCGTGAACCGGCTGTCTGAAGACATGGTGACAACATCTTCACCCGTGAACCTGAGCCTGCACCTGGAATCCGGCAGTGTGTTGATGGCGTCGTTTTCATAAATCGTGTCACCCTCTCGGCCGAAGTAGGCCGAGTTGTCGGCCCTGTGAACCACCACTACGGTCCCGCTGAGGCCGTGTATGACCCCGGCTTCTTTAAAGGACGACTCCAGGAAATAATCCTTGATATCAAGGGATTTCAGATCTTCAGGGAGGGCTTCCGCGGGCACCCCGCCGCCCCGTTGCATCTGCGCAAAAGCTGACGAATAGAAGAGAGAGAACGAAAAGATTGTTACGAAAGTTAAAATGACCCTTAATCTAATTTTCAAACAATATTCCATGTTATCCAACCTCCACTATTTCCAGTATTGCCAGTTGTCTGCTTCGCATAATCACCCGCTCTTAATCATGGCCTTGACGCGTTCCGGTGTCATGGGTAGCTGCAAGACCCTGGCGCCGACCGCGTCATAAATGGCGTTGGCGATAACCGCGCCCATGATAATTATGGCCGGTTCACCGCCGCCCTGGGGGGCGGAATTCCTGTTGTCGATAATCACCGTCTCTATCCGGGGCAGCCACGAAAAGCGGGGAATCTCGTAGGTGTCAAAATTGACGTCAAATATCTCACCGCCTTTAAAATGTATATCCTCCTTAAGGGCATATCCCATCCCCATTGTGACGCAGCCCTCCATCTGCATGACGGCGCCTTCGGGGTTGATGGCCAGTCCCATATCCTGGACGCATACCACCCGCTCGACTTTGATATCGCCTGTGTCCCTGTTAACTTCGACTTCGGCAATCGCGGCCACGTAGGTTCCCGCGTCAATCCCGCAGGCGATTCCCCTGCCCCTGTTACCGGGAGTTTTTCCCGGTTTCCAGTTGAATTTCCCTGCCGCCGTTTTCAAAACCCGGAGCATTTTTTCATCCGTCAGGTTCCGCACCCGGAATTCCAGGGGATCCATTCCCGCCTTAGCGGCCATGATGTCAATATGGGATTCCCTGGCAAAGGTATTTGTGTTATTGCCAGGGGCCCGCCATGCTCCCGTGGCGAAGGGATGAGAACCAGGGACACCTCGCCAGCCGGAGCCGTGGGACATGGTGAGGTTGTTGGGGATGTTATAAAACTGCTCGGCACCCCTATCACCGGCAAAATATACGTGGTAATCCCAGAAACTGATGTTTCCCCTGCCAGTAAGGCCCGATCTTATCTTAACCACGGCCGCAGGCCTGAAGGAGTCATAGAAAAACTCCTCCCCACGGGTCCATGCCACCTGCACAGGCCTTCCGCTCAGTTTCGCCAATCTCGCGGCCTCCGCCACCTGCAGGTTCCGGGTCTTCCCTCCGAATCCGCCTCCCACAAAGGGAGAAATTACACGGACCTTTTCAGGGGGAATGCCCAAGGCCTGGGCCACTTCATCCTTGGCCCGGAAGGGCGTCTGGGACGATGGCCAGACCGTGACACGGTCCCCCTCGATCTTGACCGTGGCCGTGTGGGGTTCAATGGGGGCGTGGGCCTTGTAGCCGTCCAGGTATGTCTCTTCGATAACCGCCGTCGCCTGGCCTTCCCCGGTCCGGAGGTTGCCTGCCTGCGCCAGGATTTCACCCTGAGGGGCCACTTTTAAGAGATGGTCGAATATGTTCTTTTCATCAAGTTCGGAAGCAGGGGTGTCGAACTTTGCCTTTATCCTGGAGAGGGCCTCCCCGGCCATGTCCGGGTATTTGTGCAGGACTGCGATCAGATCATCGTCCTTAATCACCTGGGCGCCTTCCACCTCTTTCGCGCCGGAAATGTCCAAGTCTGACAGTCTGGCCCCGTGGGCCGGGGGACGGAGTATCCTTGCGTAGAGCATCCCGGGAAGCAGGATATCACCGGCATATTTTGCCTTGCCCGTCACCTTTTCCACGGCGTCCCTGCGCAATTCCGGCCTGCCCATCACCTTGAAATCCGCAGGTGATTTTACGGTAAACTTTCCGGAGAGACGCCTCTCGATCCTCTTCCCCCTTGCCAGGTCTCCATAGGTCACCCCGTGTTTCCTGTTGCCCCTTTCAAATACAACGCCGCTCTCTGTCGCCAGTTTATCCACAGGCACATTGAGCCGCTCAGAGGCAAGTTCAATTAATACCTTCCGGGCCTCAGCGCCAGCGGCCCTGAGCGCCGGGCCGAAGAACCGGGTGGTCATGGAACCGAAGGTCCCCATGTCCCAGGGGCAGAGGTCCGTGTCCCCCATAACCATTTTAACCGAATCCAGCCGGACATCCAGCTCATCGGCCAGCATCTGGGCCAGGGAGGTGACGACCCCCTGTCCCATCTCGATCTTGCCCGTAAAGCATGATACTTGCCCGTCTTCCCTGATCCTTAAAAAGGCATTGAAATCAGTGGGCAGTTCCCTTCGCTGTCCCATCACCTCCTTGGGGAAGAAAGGCAGATCCCAGATGGAAAAAAGGACAAAGATCCCCCCGCCCGCCAGTTTCAGGAATTGGCGGCGGTCCATTTTGAGGCCGGAACCCCTGTCTGAAAAATCGAGCTCCGGGTATTGATCGTCTCTCATCTCAGAGTCCTCCTTCCATTTCCCTGGCCGCTGCCTGAATCGCCTCTATAATCCTTTTATGGGCCCCGCAACGGCAGAGATTGTCATCCATTCCCTCGATGATTTCCTCGTAGGACGGTCTTGGATTTTTTTTGAGGAACGAGTAGGCCGTCAAAATCATGCCGGCCGTGCAGTATCCGCACTGGAGCGCGTCATGTTCCACAAAGGCCTTCTGGAGCGGGTGCAAATTGCCGTCCTTTGCAAGCCCTTCAATGGTCAGCACCTCCCTGCCCTTGACCTCTTTCATTGTTGTCTGGCACGACCTGACGGCTTCATGGTCTATAATTACCGTGCAGGCTCCGCAATAGCTTTCACCGCATCCGTATTTTGTCCCTGTCAGTCCCAGGTCCGTACGCAGCACCCACAGGAGCAGCCGGTCGCTGTCAACTGTCAATGTCACAGGCCTGCCGTTTAATATAAATTTAATGTCTTCAATCATCTCTTTTTTCCTCTTCTTTGATTAAAGAAATATGAGGTACTTTTGGTTTCGTTTCCTATAAATAATTTTAATTAATAATTGAAGCTCGGTTCTCTATTAAGGATCGGAGTCCTTATGTCCTGCCTGAAGGCAAATAGTCCGGCGATGTTATCTCTTCAAGGTGATATCTACCTGTCTGGGAGCCTGTGAATACATA
>CAZGIZ010000100.1:0-17262 GCA_964526655.1 uncultured Desulfobacteraceae bacterium
GTCCGAAAAGATATTTAAGACCGCAATATCAGTCATGCAGTTCTCCTTTTTCTTTATTAAAACCATGCCCTCTCCCGCAAGCGAGAGCCACGAAATAAAGGGTTGATAATATTTAAAAGTGTATGTATAGCTGAACTTTTCAAAAATCGGTTCCCCTGGTCAGGCGAGGCCATGACCTTTTTCGAAAGGGGATATCTCTTTAAAAATTCCAGAGGACTTCGCCATGACTTAAAATTATAGGTTTACGCCCATGAATCCCTGGGAATCTCCTGCGAATATATTAAACCTATAATTTTAAGTCATTTCTGACCAACGTGGTAGATATCCCCTTGAGAAAAGGATCATGGCCGAATGCCTGACTTTCAAGATTGAAATGTCCACTGTATACACTTTTAAATGTTTCTAAAGGATTAGTTGAAATCGATTATGATTTATGAGGAGATCCGGCACCGTGTTTCTCTTCAAGGGGATAGCTACCTGCCTGGTTGCTAATGACCAAATATTTGGTGTTTACCGAGCTTGGAAGAGATTATTAAGGGGTTCATAGGTATAAACACCAAATATTTGGTCATGGCGATACCTGGTGGAGTTTCAAAAAGCTATCCCCTTGAAGAGAAACACGGTACCTACCTCTATGCATAGACCTCCTCGGAATTATATCAAAGCAACGTCCTTTGGACTTGGCTTATTTCTCTATTTTAATAAATACGCGTCCCAGTCAATGGTCTTGAAGGTGTTGTGCAGGAAGTGATCATCATCAACCACATTGAATGTGAGGTCAGGGAAGATTTTTGAGGCCTCGCGCTCCACGTCTTTCAGGGGTATGACTTCATCCCGGGTACCGTGGTATATGTGCGCGGGGACCGGGATCTTCCTTATTTCATAGGGGGTCTCCCGGATTAAATGTATCGCTGGAGCGAGGAGTATCAATTTCTCCACCCTGGGTATGTTTTGCATGGCAAAGAGGGATGCCATAAGGCCCCCGAAACTGGACCCCACAATTCTCAAGTCCGAACGGCCGAAAAGGACCTCATCCAGTTTTTCCATCCTCTCTTCCAGGCTGCCGGGGAAATTGGGGATCAGCATCTCCGGATATCTTTCCCTGAAAAAGAGTGCCTTTGTCCCCTGGTTGCTGCTCTCCAGACCGTGAATGAATATCCCTGTGGACATGAATTCCTTATCCGCACCCGATGTTCCGTTTAATCTGTGACTCCATGGCCGAGTCTATCTCGTCTTTTGAGGCATCCCTTACTGCCAGGACCTCGGCATCCATTGAAATCCATATTCCTGCCATAGGCCTGTTGAGATCCGCCAGCACTGTATCGGGTCTGATCTCAAGAATTTTGAACGAGACAAGCATGCCCTTTTTCATCTGGCGGTAATATCTTCCCGGTTTCAGACGCTGTTTTATCAGGCCCTTTTTCGGGATCTCCCTTATGAGTTCAGGGTCGTGTTCCCCATAGATCTCCCCGGCAGGGATGGTAAGGCTCAGTTTCTGTCCCTCGTGCTTTCCTTCCAGGGCCTTTTCAAGGGTAGGGACCTGACGGTCCACCCCAAAGATAAAATCAATACGCTCGGTCCGGTGCTCTTTGACCGTGCCGTCGGGGATGTGGGTCTTCATCGAATAGCTCAAGGTCACCATCTTTTCCGCGCTGATCTTGTCCATTGGTTCTCCTATCGAATCTCAAGGATCTCAAATTTCTGGATGCCCCCCGGGGTCTTTACCCTGACCTCATCTCCTACTTCTTTTCCTATCAGGGCACTGCCAATGGGTGAATTGACCGATATTTTGCCCTTCTCGGGCTCTGATTCATAGGGGCCGAGGAGCTGATATCCTATCTCTTCATCCGTCTCAATGTTGTATAACAGGACGGTCCTGCCGAAAACGACACGATCCGCCGGCCCGTCGTCGATCTCAATGACCTCGGCCCTCCCGATAATGGCCTCTAACTCGGTGATCTTGCCGTCCAGAAAGGCCTGCCTCTCCTTTGCCGCGTGATATTCCGCGTTTTCGCTTATATCCCCGTGGGCCCTCGCCTCCTCGATGGCGCGGATGTTCCCGGGCCTTTCAACCTTCTGGAGCTTGTCCAGTTCCGACTTCACCTTCTCAAGGCCTTCCTTTGTGATCGGAATTCTCTCCATAAAAACGCCTTTCTCTTGATGTAAAATTGATCCCTTAAAAAACAAACAACGGCAACATGCCGTGGAATTATTGTTTGGGCGGGTTATTTGTAAGGTAATATGATATCCTATTTTAAAGAAAAAGGAAACAACCCTTTATCCTTCATTAAACCGGAAAGGGCGGCAGGGCTTGCAGCGGCCCAAGGGAACGGGCGATTCAAAGGCCCAGGCCGAGCAGGGAGCCCGCCTGGTAGACTATAAAGGCGATCAGGTAGGCCACAATGAGGTTAAAGGCCATTGAGAAACCTGCCCACATCCACGAGCTCTCTCTCCATATGCTGATAACGGTAATAAAGCAGGGCACATACAGCATTGTGAAGAGCACCATGGTGAAGGCTACGAGGGGATTCCAGTTGGGGTCGTGCCTCAGCCTTTCCGGCAGGGAACGGCTCTCGCCCAGGCCTGTTTCTCCAAGGGAATAGGCGGTTCCCAGGGTGGACACGATCACTTCCTTGGCCGCGATCCCTCCGATCAAGGCAATGTTGGTCCTGTAGTCCAATCCGATACCCCTGGACAGGACCTCAAGGGACCGGCCGATCCTCCCAGCGATGGTCCCCCTCAGCGCGGCCGCTTTTTCCTCACCCTCCAGGATGGCAAGTCTTTTTCTGTAGTTTATGTAGGAGGACGCAAACCTGGAATAGCCTGTTCCCGCTACCCGGTCAATGCCGTCACGGATATCGAAGATGGAGCGGACTACAGGGAAGAAGGGCCTGCCCTTTAAGTCCTCAACATCCTTGATACCGCTTTTCACGGCCAGCCCGTATTCGTCAACCAGGGTGTTAAGCTCCATCAGTTCCTGTTCGTCTCCAAGGACTTTGCCTGCTTCAGGCAGAGAGAGGAAGGAGGCGTTAATGCCCTCGCGCTTTCCCTGGTAAAATGCGGTTTCAGACTGGTCCGGTCCAGGGAATGTCATCATGGCCCAGAGGACGACTGAGACGCCTAATATGACCGTGCCGGCCTTTTTGATATATTGCCAGGTCCTTTCCCAGGCATGGATCAATGTGCCTTTCAGGGTGGGGGCCCTGTAGGGGGGGAGCTCCATTACAAATGGTGTCTTGGGACCCCTGAGTACGGTTGATCTTATGATTTTCGCGGCGAACAGGGCGAATGACCAGGAGAGGAGGGTGAAGATGAACATCATCCTGGCCTCGTGTTTGGCGAAGAAGGCCGCGATTATCATTGCGTAGACGGGCAGTTTGGCCCCGCAGTTCATGAAGGGTACCACAAGGAGGGTAGCGGTTCTCTCTTTCGGCCCCCTCAGGGTCCTTGTGGCCATAACACCGGGCACGGCGCACCCGCCGGATATGCCTCCGCTCACGATGAGCGCGATCACGGAATTGCCGTGAAGACCGAACCAGCGCATAACCCTGTCCAGCATATAGGCCACCCTCGCCATATAGCCCGAGTCCTCCATGATGGCTATGGCGAAAAACATGAACATGATAAGGGGGACAAAGCTCAACACGCCTCCCACCCCGTCGATTATCCCGGATGCAATGAGGGAGTGCAGATACCCTTCAGGCAATACAAGCGACAGGATATCTTTTAACCAGTCGAACAGGGACTCAAGCCAGGCAACCGGGGCATCGCCCGCCCGGAATGTGAACTCATATATGATATAGAGGATCGCCATCATTATTATCGGGCCTATAAGGCGATTGGTAAGGACCCGGTCTATCCTGTCGGAGAAATTCAGGCGGGATTCGATCATCCTGCCGACCGATTTTTTCGTGATGCCCGTGATATATCCGTAGCGGTGATCGGCGATAATTCCCTCGGGCTCCTCCTCCAGGGTACGCATGATATGCCTTGAGATCTTGCTGCAGACTGATCTTACGTTTTGGCTCGTTTCGTGGGATCTTTCTATGTATTTCCAGACCTCCTCATCGCCCTCCAGGCATTTAAGGGCAAGCCACTTTGCCGGGTATTTCTTGTCGTAGATACCCTCCTGGATGATCAGGTCCTCTATCTTTTCTATGCCCTGATCAATATCTATCCCGTAGGAGATTAACTTCGGCATCCATTCCTGTCCTTCTGACGCCACCTCGATTACCTTGTCCAGGAGTTCGGTTATTCCCTTTTTGGACCTTGCCACCATGGGAACAACGGGCGCCCCGAAGAGAAGGGAAAGGGTTTCGTAATCCACGGCGATGCCCCTGCTCTCTGCCATATCAATCATATTCAGGGCGATGATCAAGGGGATTCCCATCTCCTTAAACTGTACTGCGAGATAGAGATTCCTTTCCAGATTGGATGCGTCCAGGATATCCACGACCAGATCCGGTCTCTCGTTTATCAGAAAATCCCTTGTAACGATCTCTTCAAGGGAATATGCGGTGAGCGAATAGGTCCCTGGGAGGTCAACGACCATGATCTCCCGGCCCTTATGAACCACCTTCCCGGATTTCTTTTCAACTGTGACGCCAGGATAATTGGCAATATGCTGTCTCGCCCCAGTGACGGCGTTAAAAAGGGTGCTCTTTCCTGAATTGGGATTCCCGGAAAGGGCTATGGTAATGGGTTTCTCCTTTGTCATGCCCTATTCCGAATCATCCACCTCGACCAGTATGTGGTCGGCCTCGTTATTTCTCAGCGTAATCGTATAATCTCTCGCCTTGACGGCCACGGGATCTCTCAAAGGGGCCCGCCCCTGGATTATGATATCCGTGCCGGATACAAGGCCCATCTCTCTCATCCTCCGGCCCATCTCTCCGGTGGTCGTTATCTTCCTGATAACGCCCCTTTGATTAACAGACATCTCCCTCATCTTTATGATTTTTTTCATAATATTTAATTGATTCTTCTCCTATTTATTTCACTTGAATCCTTGAACCCCGGACCCCTTGAATCCTGATTATCGATCAACCCGTCCTCCATAACAGGCCTCTGCAGAGGGTGGACTAATTTGGAGATGATCCATCTATTTTATCCTTGCGATATCCGCAGGATGGTCCCTTGCCTTTTTCGACGGCGTCGCAGCCCGCGCATCCCCCTGGCCCGCATCCGCATCCCGGGTCTTTGCCGGACACCACCCCGTATATCTTCCTGATAATGAAGAAGACGGCGATACAGACGACGATTATCACAATGATATTTCCCAACATTTCATGTAACCTCATTTTCTTTATTGCAAATGATTCTCAATATAAACAAGCCGCAGGACTATGTCAACTAAAAAAGCCACTTCACACCCATTTCCCTTCCGGAAAGGGGGCCCTCAGTGGCTTTTTTATCCCTTCTCATTTTTCCGGTTATGGACCGGCGGCGGGGATCATATCCTCACAGCTTCTTTACCGAGGGTATCATAACCTGGGGCTCTGTCAGTAAAAAGTCGCCCTTTTCGATCCAGCCCTTTAATATCCTTGCGATTTCAAGGGCCCTGACATGGGAAGAGAGGGGCACGGTCGGTATATCCTGGCCGTTGAATCTCATGTGCCCGCTCTTGAGCTCCGCGTAACTCACCTGGCCAAGGCTTTTTGCCTCCCCGGTCGGATAATCGTTACCGTAGTCTATTATCTGGGCAGAGAGCTCCTCATCGGAGACACCCGTGTAGCGGGCCATATCCTCGTTAAGTATGGGTATCGGCACGCCCAGTCCCACGGCCAGGGAGCATCCATAACCCAGCATGCTAACCCCTGCGATCCATTTCGGGTCCATATCCTTGAGATCGCCCGTTACCATGAGGGTCCCGGCCGGGCTCAAGGGGACGCCGTTTTTTCCCCTCTTGGTTTCAGGTTTATGCTGGGTTCCGGGGCCGATAATATATCCCTTTGCACCGCCCAAAAAGATCCGAGTCCCCATGCCCATGGTCAGATAATAGGGATCATTAAACAGGGGGCTGAGCAGTCCAGAGGTGCAGTAGTTGGCGTTGCTCGCCTTGGGCTTCAGGATCCCCATGTAGGTGTAAATGGTCCTCGTGGACAGGTTTATGGCGCAATTGTAGTTCTGATAACCGTTTCTCGGGTTTAACAGGACCCCGTAGGGGAGGTCGGAGAGACCGACCTTCTTTTCAAATCCCTGGCCCGGGTAGCAGTCGGTTCCATAGGCCTCAACCCGCAGGGTAACCTTCTTCCCTGCAATTAGGTCATGGATGACATGCCCGCCCCCGTACTTGAACTGACCGGGAAAGACCCGGTTCAGGGGATCATCCTCCGAGGGCTCCGTGGCCCCGATATAGATATCGACCGCGGCCAGCCCGGCATAGGCCGGTACATTGTTCAACCATACCTTTGAGGCCTTTGTCGTGGGCTTTGCATGCCCGAAGTTGATAAAGGCCCCTGAGGAGCACATGGGCGAGAAGGTCCCTGTCGTGACCACGTCTATCTCCCTGGCCGCCTTTGCAGGCCCTTTTCGTTTTACGATGTCAGTCATTTCGTCGGCCGTTACAACCACCACCTTGCCCTGCTTTATCCTCTGATTGATCTCTCCAATGGTTCTGAAAGTCTTTCTCTTTGGCACCTCTTTATTCCTCCGGAAATAAATCGAAACAATTATAATAGATGCAATAGGCCTCAATGACAAGAAAAAGTTTGGTCCGGCCATCCGGTTGCAGTTTTCTTGACTTTTAAGGGACCTTCCTATAATCATGAAACCCATGCTAAACAATGTCCATCCGGAAATAAAGGATATCCGGATGATATTTGAGCGTTCAGCGGAGGGGATTTTAAGGATAAAATGGGCAACCCGGTCAAGATAGGGAATCTGACAGTTGGAAATGACGGCCCCTTCTTTGTTGTCGCCGGACCCTGCGTGATCGAAAATGAGGAAATAACCCTGGAAGTCGCCCGTTTTTTGAGGGAGACAATGGAGGCGATGAATATACCGGTCATATTCAAGACCTCCTATGATAAGGCCAACCGGACATCTCTTGACTCTTTTCGGGGGCCCGGGGCGGAAAGGGGTCTCGAGATCATCCGAAAGGTCAAGGATGAGACAGGCCTGCCGGTCCTGTCGGATGTCCATAACGCCGGTGAAGTGGACAAGGCGGCTGAAGTGCTTGACGTCATACAAATACCCGCCTTCCTCTGCCGCCAGACCGATCTCCTGCTCGCCGCCGCTGGGACCGGGCTTCCCGTGAACATCAAAAAGGGGCAGTTTCTCTCTCCTGCGGAGATGGGGCAGGCGATAAATAAGGTCGCATCAAGGGGCAACCGCAATATCCTCCTGACCGAGAGAGGGACTTTTTTCGGTTATAATAATCTTGTTGTTGACTTCAGGTCCATCCCGATCATGGGGAGATTTGGTTTTCCGGTCATATTTGACGCCACCCACAGCGTACAGCTCCCGGGCGGCAGCGGCACGAGTTCCGGAGGTCAGAGGGAGTTTGTGACTTATCTGGCCAGGGCCGCGGTCGCGGCCGGCGCCAGCGGGGTCTTTATGGAAGTCCATCCCAATCCGGACTCGGCCCTGTGTGATGGTCCCAACTCCCTCCCGCTGGACCGGGTCAGGCCACTCCTGGCCCTGCTCAAGGAGATCCACAGCCTTGTAAAAGGCAAGGTCTAAGCCACGGCAGCCCTGAATGGTCCTTCAATATTAAATATAAGGATATGTGATGCTGGAAGAAAAGGCAGCCAGGATAAAACTGCTCATTCTCGATGTGGATGGTGTCATGACGGATGGACGTGTCGTGATAAATGACCTTGGTCAGGAGATGAAATTTTTCAACGTAAGGGATGGGCACGGGCTCAAGCTATTGATGAAGGGCGGCGTGGAGGTGGCAATCATCTCGGGTCGAGATTCCAGGGCCGTTGAGCACCGGGCGGGTGAACTGGGCATCAGGGAGGTATATCAGGGTGCGGAGGATAAGGAGTCCCTCTGTCTGAAGCTGATGAAGGAAAAGGCATTAATGAGGGATGAGGTCTGCTGCGTCGGTGACGACCTGCCGGATATCCCCATGTTCAGATGCGTGGGTCTCCCCATCGCTGTCTCCGATGCGGTCCCCGAGGTCCGTGACGCCGCCGGCTATGTTACAAAGGAAAGGGGTGGCGAGGGCGCCGTCAGGGAGGTCTGCGAGCTTATCCTCAGGGCCAAGGGGGCATGGCCCCCTGTTAATAACGATTTTCCAGGGAAAAGGAAAATAGGCTTTACATAACAAGAGACACTCTGGTATAATTATTGCAATAATGTTTAAGATCCCGTTAAAACTACTTCCGATAATTGGGATAATACTCCTGTTCGCGGTTATCGGGTTATTCCTGATTAAGACCGGCCACAGGGGCCTGGTTGAGCCGATTCTTGAGGGGATTCCCTCGGGTGACGGGCTCAGGCTCAAAAATATCCATTATACCCAGAATAATCCTGGTGACACGATAAAATGGGTGCTCGATGCCGACGAGGTCCTTTTTTCAAAGGACAGGCAGAGAATTTCTTTCAACAGATTTCGTCTGAAACTGGAGATTAAAGACAGCCCTTCCGTGGAACTGGAAGGGGATAAAGGCAATTACAATAAAGATACCGATGAGATCAACCTATGGGGTGACCTGAGGGGGCACGCCGAAAACGGATACAGCATAGCCACGGAACAGATCACCTATAAACAGAAAGAAGGCTGTTTGAAGACAGATGACCCGGTCAAGATAACCGGTCCTTTTTTTTCAGTGGCAGGGAGGGGTCTTTTCCTTGATCTAAAAAAGGAGACCTTGAGAATAGATTCCGATGTCACCACCCTTATTGAGAAAGGGTCTTTTATTTTATGAGCCGTTTTAAATTCAGGTCAATCGTTTTATATATCATACCTTTTATTATATTTATCCATCCCGTTTTAGGATTCTCAGAAGCCTCCATGAAAGGGACCTCAAAGGACGAAAAACAGGGGTCCATAATAATAAATTCTGATACACTTGAGATAGACAATGTAAGGAACCTGGTTACTTTTAAAGGGGATGTGGATGCCAGGAGGGATGACTTGACCATAAATTGCGAGACGCTTCTCCTCTATTATCAAAAAAGGCCGGGGGAGGATTTGAAAAAGGGCATCCCTAACATAGACAGGATAGTCGCAACGGGAAAGGTCAGGATCAGCCGGCCTGCAGGGGGCCTGGCCATGGCGGAAAAGGCCGTCTATTATGGTGATGAGGAAAAAATAGTGCTGACGGGGAGGCCTGTTGTCAGACAGGGGGATGATTCCGTGGAGGGCTCGACCATTACCCTGTTCCTGAAGGATAACCGCAGCGTTGTGGAAGGTTCAGGCGACAGCAGGGCCAGGGCCGTCCTGTTTCCGAAAAGGGATAAAAGGTAGCCGGAGGTGGTCAGCCAAGGCGAAAGGCTTGAGGCAAGGGGCCTGGTCAAGACATACAAGGGAAAAAGCGTAGTAGATCACATTGACCTTTCTCTCAACCGGAAGGAGATCATCGGGCTCCTCGGGCCTAACGGGGCGGGAAAGACGACCACATTTTACATGATGATAGGCCTTATCAGGCCTGATGGAGGCAGGGTCTTCCTGGACGATCGGGATATCTCGGAAGATCCCATGTATCAAAGGGCCAGGAAGGGGATAACCTACCTCCCCCAGGAGCCTTCGGTATTCCGGAAGCTCACCGTCAGGGAAAACCTCCTGGCGATTCTGGAGGGGATCGATCTCCCCGCCTATGAGATCGGGGAGCGATTAAAAAAGCTCATGTCGGAGCTTGACATAGGGCACCTGGCCCAGCAGAAGGCGTCATCGCTTTCCGGGGGCGAGAGGAGGAGGCTTGAGATTACCAGGGCCCTCATTACGGAACCGAGGTTCATGCTGCTTGATGAACCCTTCGCAGGCATAGACCCCCTGGTCCTGAACGATATCAAGAGGATAATAAGACAATTAAAGGACCGGGGAATAGGCATTATTATCTCGGATCATAACGTTAGGGAGACACTGGATGTCTGTGATTCCGCCTATATCATCAACCAGGGAGGGATCATCGAATCCGGATCCCCGGAGGAGATTATCAATAGCAGGATCGCTCGAAGCGCGTATTTAGGCGAAGGCTTTAACCTATGATTTCAACGACAAAAAATTCATAAAAGATGGTCCCATGGCGTTACAACTGAAGCAATCCCTCAACCTGTCCCAGCAACTCATAATGACTCCCCAGTTGCAGCAGGCCATCAAGCTCCTTCAGCTTTCCAGGCTGGAGCTCCTCGAGACCATCACCCAGGAGATGGAGACAAATCCCCTGTTAGATGAGCAATCCGGGGATGATGGGGATGATGAGAAAATCTCCACGGATGAGACCAAAGAGGCAGGAGATCAGGTAATCCCAGAGGTTACTGTCGAAGAGAACGCCAGGGAGGACATCGACTGGGAAACATACCTGTCCGAGTATAATACCGGATGGGCCGACACGCCCTTTGACAGCAGGGAACTGCCCACATTTGAAAACATGAACGCCGAGAAGACCAACCTCTATTCCCACCTCATGTGGCAGCTCAATCTGGGCAATTTCAACGACGGGCAGAGGGAGATCGGGATAAACATTATCGGGAACCTGGACGATGACGGATATCTGACCATCTCCCCGGAAGAGCTGGCCCAGGTGACCGGCCATAGCCAGGAGGAGGTCCTGGAGACACTGAAGCTGATCCAGGCCTTTGATCCCGTCGGCGTCGCCGCCAGAAACAGTCAGGAATGCCTGCTCATTCAGGCCAGATTTCAGAATCTGGAAGGCACTATCGTTGAAGACATTATCTTGAACCACATGGACAACCTTGAAAACAAGAGGTATGACCGCATAGCCAGGAGCCTTTCAGTCTCCATCCAGGAAGTCCTGTCCGCGGTGTCTGTCATCACCTCCTTTGAGCCAAAACCCGGACGTCAATACAGCGGGGATGAGACTGTCTATATAAGCCCTGACATATATGTCTTCAAGATAGGCGACGATTACGAGATCGTCCTCAATGAGGACGGAATGCCCAAACTCAAGATCAATAACTATTACAGGGAGATCCTGGCAGGAAGGGACTCCCTTGGAAAGGACACCAGGGAATATATACAGGAAAAACTGAAATCAGCGGCCTGGTTGATCAAGAGTATTCATCAGCGCCAGAGGACCATCTACAAGGTCACCGAGAGCATTGTCCAGTTCCAGAGGAACTTTTTTGACAAGGGGGTGACCTATCTCAAGCCCCTGGTACTCAGGGATGTGGCCGAACATATACAGATGCATGAGTCCACCATCAGCAGGGTCACGACAAACAAGTACGTCCACACGCCCCAGGGTGTCTTCGAGCTGAAATATTTCTTTAACAGCGCCATAAACAGCGTGGAAGGAGATTCAATAGCCTCTGAAAGCGTCAAGGAGCATATCAGGAACATAATTAAATCGGAGGACAAGTGCAAACCCTTCAGCGATCAGGAGGTCGCTGAATTATTGAGAGATCACAATATTAACGTCGCACGCAGGACCGTGGCGAAATACAGGGAAACCCTCGGGATCCTGCCTTCGCGGAAGCGAAGGATGCCCTATTAGACCCTGTACGGATTGACTTTTATTTTTTTTTCTGTTAGTGATCGTTTCCCCCAAAAGGAGGTCAAAGGTATGGATATTGCTGTAACATTCAGACACATCGAACCAACGGACAGCCTGAAGACCTATGCAGAGGAAAAGCTGTCAAAGATTGACAAGTATTTTGATTTCCCCATAGAGGCCCATGTCGTGCTTGAGGTCCAGAAATTCAGACGCGTGGCGGACGTCACCCTCAGCGTCAACGGCGTAATGATCAAGGCGGTCGAAGAGACTGAGGACATGTATTCCGCCATTGATCAGGTCACGGACAAGATAGAAAAACAGGTGAGGAGATACCGGGAGAAAACAAGGACAAAGAGGACGGAGGATCGAAAAAACGAGAAGGCCCTTGGCGTTGAACCAGGGGAGGAGGCAGCGGATCTCTCCCTCGAGGGGCCCAGGATAGAGGTTGAAAAGCTGGTCGCGAAGCCCATGGACCCCGAGGAGGCGGCCATGCAATTTACCATGTCCCAGCAAGACTTCATGGTCTTCAGGAACTCCCATTCCAGGGAGATCAACGTCATATACCAGCGCAAGGACGGTAATCTGGGCCTGATCGAGCCGTCCAGCTGATCAAAATAATAAATTTGCTTTAGCGTGAGATTTATGAAACTGTCAGAGATACTGGAAGAAGAAAATATAATTCCCGACCTGAAGGCCAGGGACAAGAAGAGGGCTATTGAGGAATTGGCAGAAGCCTTAGTCGTCAGGAATCCCTCCATGGACAAGGACTCACTGGTCAGGGTGCTCCTGGAAAGGGAGCGCCTGGGCAGCACGGGCATAGGCGACGGCGTCGCCATACCTCACGGAAAGTTCCACGGTATCAGCGAGCCCGTAATATCCTTTGGGAGGAGCCTTAAGGGATTGGACTTTGAGTCCATGGACGGAGAGCCCGTCTATCTCCTTTTCCTGCTGGTGGCGCCGGAAAACTCCGCCAGCATCCACCTGAAGGCCCTGGCCAGGATAGCGAAGATCTTAAAAAATGGCTCCTTCAGAAAGACGCTCATGGAGGTCTCCGGCAGAAAGGAGCTCTATCAGACGATCGTCCAGGACGATGAAGAGTTTTAACACCCCATAAGAGGACCACCCGTTCACCGGGTTCCGAAGCCTGTGCAAAGTCGACAGGATGTGCCCGGATACAAGGGTTTGCGGCAATCGCGTCGAAGCTTCCCCTGAGGGGGGAGCAAATGGTTTTTCAATTTAAAACAGAGTCAGGCTCTCAATATGATAGGCTTATTGATCGTTACCCACTGTGACCTCGGCAAGGAATTTTTAAACGCCGCGGAGTTCATAGTGGGCCGTATTGAAGGGGTAGAGGTCGTCTCCATCACACAGACTTCGAACAGTGAACAGATCCGGAAGACGATCGAAGACAGGCTTTCAGCCCTAAACCAGGGTGAAGGGGTACTCATACTTACCGACATGTTCGGGGGGACCCCATCTAATCTAAGTCTCTCATTTCTAAAGGAAGAGATGGTCGAGGTCCTGACCGGCGTCAACCTGCCCATGGTAATCGCAATTGCCCAGAACCGGTCGGGCACCACACTGGGCCAGTTGGCTGAAAAGGCCCAGGAAGCGGGTAAAATGAGCATCTCTCTCGCAGGAAACCTGCTAAAGTAATTTGTCTTTGGTTGATTGTCGCAGGCCGTCCAAAAGGGCGGCAGGGGGCCTCTGGTGATCCTTTAACCTTATTATAACTGCACGTAGGAGGGAAAAATGTCTGTTAAAGTTGCAATCAACGGTTTTGGTCGTATTGGAAGGATGGTCTTCAGGGCTGGATTGTCCAACAGCGCCATAGAGTTCGTCGCTATAAACGATTTGACCGATCCCGCGACCCTGTCACACCTTTTGAAATACGACTCCTCCCAGGGGATACTTGACGCGGACGTGACAAACAGCGAAAACGCGCTGATCGTCAACGGAAAAGAGATAAGGATCTTTACTGAAAGAGATCCTTCAAAGATACCCTGGAACGACGTGGGCGCTGAATATGTCCTCGAGTGTACGGGCCTCTTCAGGGAAAAGGAGAAGGCGGCCGCACATCTGGAGGCCGGGGCCAGAAAGGTGATCATATCCGCCCCCGCAAAGCAGCCCGATGTCACCATAGTGATGGGTGTGAACCATCAGGACTATGATCCCCAGAGGCACCATATCGTCTCCAACGCCTCCTGCACGACCAACTGTCTCGCCCCTGTCTGCAAGGTCCTGCTGGACAACTTCGGAATAGAGAAGGGGCTCATGACCACGACCCATGCCTACACGGGCGACCAGCGCCTGCTGGATTACCCCCATAAGGACCTGAGGAGGGCGAGGGCTGCGGCCCTTTCCATGATACCGACCACTACAGGGGCCGCCAAGGCGGTCTCGCTGGTCCTGCCTCAGCTCGAGGGCAAGCTCAACGGGATGGCCATCCGGGTCCCGACGCCGAACGTGTCCGTGGTGGATCTCGTGGCCCAGCTCACAAGACCGGCAACGGCAAGCGAAATAAACAGCGCCATGAAAGAGGCCGCGGATGGGTATCTCAAGGGGATACTTGCCTATTCCGAGGTGCCGCTGGTGTCCATAGATTATAACGGCACCACCGTCTCTTCAACCCTGGACGCCCTTTCCACCATGGTGGTGGGTGACATGGTCAAGGTCCTTTCCTGGTATGACAATGAATTCGGCTACGCCAACAGGATGATCGATCTCACAATCCACATGGCTGAGAGCTGATGGGTCTTTGCTGAAGGCCCCATCCGGAAATTGACCGTTTCCGGATGGATGATATCCAAATAATGATAAAGGGGGCATGATCCATGACCGAGCGGACCCCGCTTATCGCCGGAAACTGGAAAATGAATCTCGATCTTCGAGAATCAACCGGCCTGGTAAAGGCCGTATGGGAAAACATCAAGGACCTGGAGGGTGTGGAGGTACTCGTTGCCCCGCCCTTCACGAATCTTTTGGCCGTAAAAGAGGCCATGACAGGTTCGGGGATACTCCTGGCAGGCCAGAACATGCACTGGGAGGAAAGCGGCGCCTTCACGGGCGAGATATCCGGTAAGATGCTGGTCGGGGCCGGCTGCACACATGTCATATTAGGGCACTCGGAGCGGAGGAGCCTCTTTAAGGAGACGGATGAGATGATCGATCTCAAGGCAAAGGCCGCGGTCCGCGCCGGACTTATCCCCATAATCTGTGTCGGAGAGACACTTGAGGAGAGGGAGGCGGGCAGGACCTTCGAGGTCGTGAAGGGTCAGCTCGAAGGATCCCTGAAAAATTTCAGGGAGGCGCGCGGAATGCCCAATTCCGCCATCCTTGCCTATGAGCCCGTTTGGGCCATTGGAACGGGCAGGACGGCCACGCCCGAGCAGGCCCAGGAGGTCCATCATTTTATCCGCCAGTGGATAGGGGAGACCTTTGATAAAGATACGGCGGATCAGGTAAGGATCCTCTACGGGGGGAGCGTGAAGCCGGACAACGCGAGCGACCTCATGTCAAGGCCTGATATCGACGGGGCCCTTGTGGGAGGGGCCAGCCTCAAGGCCGATTCATTCATCCCGATCATCAGGTTTTAGGCGGCTATCGTCACAGGGAATATAATTATTGCATTTTCCTCTTTTTCTTATTATATTTTTTTGCTTAAATTAGAAATTGTCCCTTCTAAAAAGCCCCGGAGACCTGACAGGGTCCGGGCGGCCAAAGGAGCGGGCGGTTAATAAAAATTTCATCAAAGGAACAGATATTTAATGCAATTTATTGTCATTGGTATCCATATCTTGGTATCTATCGCACTCATACTGATCGTTTTGCTCCAGAAGGGCAAGGGCGCGGACATGGGCGCCGCCTTCGGCGGTTCCAGCCAGACGGTCTTCGGGAGCGCAGGGGCGACCTCTTTTCTTCACAAGGTAACGGCCGCTGCGGCGATCGTATTCATGATCACATCCCTCTTGCTTGCCTTCATGTTCGGGAGGGTGAAGAGCTCATCATTAATGGAAGACGTGCAGGGCAACGCGCCTGTCTCGCAGCAGAGTTCGGCCCCCCCACAGCAGGGCGGCGAGCAATAGAGGCCCGTGCCGAAGTGGTGGAATTTGGTAGACACGCTATCTTGAGGGGGTAGTGGGCCACGCCCGTGCGGGTTCAAGTCCCGCCTTCGGCACCATTTAAAGAAATCATTTTATTAACTATTACAGGGGATTAGGTTTTAATGCCGGTTCCCTGTTTTTTATTCGCCTTCGCAAGAATGGGAAGATTAAATCTTTTGCAGGAGATCTTTGATCAGCCTTGAGAATCTTACACCTATATGTCGGCTGAAAAGGCTCGAACGGCGTTATACTGATTTGTGAAGAATGATTTTTATGTGCTTCGAAAATAGCTCGAAATCCTTGTCCACTGTAAATATTGAAAACTTGTTTCTGTTAGCCATTGCACAAATTAAAAAATCAGTATTTGAGCCTTGTATGCCTTTTGAGCGGCAAAGATTAAAATATTTTGCTGCTGTAGCATAATCTTCGGTGGTGGCTGGGAGATCTGGAAAGCTTTCAAGATATTTTTGGAGTTTTTTAAACTGAGATTCACTGCGAATGCCCGACAGGATCTTCTGTCGTATTGGCCCAATCATCTGTACACGATGGTCATGAATCATGTGCCGAAATTCTTGCACCATAGCATTGGGTTCCTGATTGTCACGTCTTAGGGCCGGAGACCATACGCTGGTATCAACTATGACCTTCATGGCTTGCGTCTCTGCTCTTTATAATCATATTCCGGGTCGTATTCCACAGTCCCAAACATGGAGAGTATTTTCTCCTGCTCCAAATTCTGTATATATTCAATTAGCGCCTTTGAGACAGCGGCCTTCTTTGTTTTATGGCCTCCGAGCCTGACAGCCCTTTGAATTAATTCGTCATCTATTTGTAAATTTGTCGCCATAACCATTACCTCCTTATAATCACACATAATATTACACATAGTCATGTGTAAAATCAAGAGATTATTCAACTTGATTGTTTTAATCTAAGGAGTCATTATGGGACTCATCCATGTTTATCTCATTTAAATTAATTCAATCTCAAATATCATTGCTATTTTTAGAATTTTATGCCATATTCAGCCACCCTGACGCTACTTCTACTATGCTTTTCATCTCGGCAGAACTTTTCTTAAGACCGGACCCTGAAAATCCTGCTCCCGCTCGACTGAAAGTAGCTGTTTTTAAAGGTATAATAGCGACAGTCCATATAAACAACCTGATCAAGACCTTTTCTCCTGGGGAGGGCGGAAAAGGAACGGAGGGTTCTTATGCAAAGTTTTGCAATTTACCTGTCTGTTCTCAATTCCGGGGTTTTGCTTGCCTGCTGCAGCAGCCATATCTTTTTCCACCTTAAAAAGAGTCATCCACGATCCCCGCCCGAGACAAGCATTCTCTCCAAAAGCTCAAATGAAATCTCCATTCCCAAGCTGATCCACTCTATTGACCGGTTTATCTCGGAGAATAAGACCCCGATCCTCGCTGTTCTGGCTCTCATTTTCCTATGGATATTTACCAGGGGCTACTACGCGGAACGAAATAACAAACAGATTGTAAATCTATCTGAGGAAGAACTCGGCGTCATAA
>CAZGIZ010000101.1:0-17131 GCA_964526655.1 uncultured Desulfobacteraceae bacterium
TATCATAAAAGCCAGAGTTTTTATGCCTGAAAAGTACTCATTAACCGGAAGAACCGAATAATCTCTTAGTATTATTTTCCTGAATAAATTCCCGAAGGAGACCCTGGGGTGAGAGAATACTTGAAAAAACGGCATTTCCTGGGCATATACACAGTCCTTTTATTCCTGTTTTTATTGATTATTTTCCCAGGCGCAGGTCTTGGATCAGAGGCCGGCGCCATGGTTATTACGGATGGCGCTAAGAGGGTTGTGCTCGAAAACGGCCTTACCGTCATCCTTAAGGAAGACCAAAGCGCACCTGTGGCCTCTGTCCAGGTCTGGGTCCGGACAGGCAGCGCTAACGAGTCCGAGGAGGAGGCAGGCATAACCCACATCATCGAACACATGATCTTCAAGGGGACCCCGAGGCGAAAGACCGGAGAGATTGCTCGCAGCATTGAGTCCTCAGGGGGAAATATTAATGCCTACACCACCTTTGACCGGACAGTCTATTTCGTTGAGATACCGGGCGGGCAGGTTGAAAAGGCCCTGGACGTCCTGCTTGACGCGGTTCAGAACTCCCTTTTTGATTCGCAGGAGCTTTCAAGGGAAAAGGAGGTCATATTAGAGGAGTATCGCCGTTCCCTGGATATGCCGGAAAGGCAATTGAACCGGGCCCTGCTTGATCTTGCCTTTAAAAACCATCCATACGGCCGGCCCGTAATAGGTTATGAATCAACCATCCGGTCCATCGGACGGGATGATATCCTTAGATACAGGGATAAATGGTACACGGCCGGGAACATGATCCTGGTCGTGGTGGGAGACGTAAAAGGGGACGAGGTCCTGGAGACGATCAGGTCCCTGACCAAGGATTCCCCTGCAAGGCCTGTACAGACCCCTCCAAGGCCGGAGGAACCGTTTCAGTCCGCCGCAAGATGCAGATTGTTAAGGGCGGATGTGATGCAGGCATATATGGATATGTCATGGCACATCCCTTCCCTGACACACCGTCACACCCCTGCCCTCGACCTCCTGGGCATCATTATGGGACAGGGCAGGAGTTCCAGGCTCTATAACCGATTGAGGATGGAAACCAATCTGGTCCGCAGTATTGGATCGGGTGTCTACTCCATGGTTGATTCCGGTCTCTTTTCCATCGAGTCCACCCTGAGCCCCGGGAGCCTAAACGAAGCCCTCGAGTCGGTGGCTGGCGAGATAGCCGGGATAAGGCAGGGATCGGTTTCAGAGGCCGAGCTTTCAAGGGCCAAGAGCATGGCAGAGGCCGACTACCTCTCGGAAATGGAGAGCATGAAGGGACAGGCCCGGAGTCTCGCCTTTTATGAGACCATGGCGGGCGACATGTATCTGGCGGATACCTATCTGGAAAGGCTCAGGGCGGTCTCGGCAGAGGACATAAACAATGTGGCGAATCTCTATCTCAGGCCCGGTAATCTCTCCATCTGCCTCATGATCCCTGAAAAATCCAACATGACTCTGTCGGAGGATCAGATCATTGGCCTCTTCTCTCAAAGCCCCCCGGAGGCGCCGATAAGGATCCAAGGGGCTAAAGGGGAAAATGAGGCAAAGATCTTCAAAAAAGTTCTCTCAAATGGGATGAGGGTCATTATAAAGGAAAATCACCGTCTGCCCCTGGTCTCCATGAGGGCAGTTTTGCTTGGAGGGACCCGTCTCGAGGATCCCGAACATTCCGGAATTTCCGGATTCGCGGCCAGGATGCTCACCAGGGGAACACACAGGATGAACGCCCTTCAGATCGCCTCAACCGTCGAATCCCGGGGGGCCGAGCTTGAGGGATTTTCAGGCAGGAACAGTTTCGGCGCCTCAGCCAAGTTTTTGAGCAGGGACCTGTATCCCGGTCTCGATCTCCTGGCAGACGTTATTATCAATCCCGCATTCCCGGCGGATGAGATCGAAAAGGTGAGGGAGGACATTCTGGCCGATATAAAGGCCAAAAAGGACAGCCCAACCAAACAGCTCTTCGATCTTTTCAACAGGACCCTTTACAGAGACCATCCCTACGGCAGGCCAAGGACAGGGAGTTATGAGTCAATAAATTCCATCAGGAGACAGGATCTCATGGAATGGCACCGGTCCCTTGTCGTCCCATCCAATCTTGTGTTGACTGTGGTAGGAGACGTGAGGGGGGACGAGTTCCTTGGGAAGGCGAAGGAGATCTTTGGAGGCCTTGATTCCCCTCCATTTGATCCCCCGAAAATATTGCCAGAACCTCCCCTCCGGGGAGAGAGGGAAACCCACATTGAAAGGCCGGGTGAACAGGTCCATATCCTGATCGGTTACCTGGGCGCCGACCTGAAGGGCCATGACAATGCCGTCCTGACCCTTATCGATACGGCCCTCTCAGGTCTGGGGGGGAGGCTCTTCAGAGAGCTGAGAGATAAGCAGAGTCTGGCCTACTCAATTTCATCCTTTCACAGGCCCGGACTGGAGACCGGGGCCTTTGGCGTATACCTGTCCTGCGAACCCCAAAAGCTGCCCGTCGCCAAAGAGGCCCTTTTCAGGGAGCTGGAAAAGTTAAAAAAGGATGGGCTGAGCCCGGAGGAGCTTGAGGAGGCAAAGAGATACGTCCTGGGCACGGAGGCCGTAGCCCACCAGACAAACGGGCGACAGGCCATGAGCATGGCCCTTGACGAGCTATACGGTTTAGGATATGACCACTATGAAAAGTTCCTGAGGGAGATAAGGGAAGTCACCCTCGATGATTTACTGAGGACGGCGCAGAGGATTTTTCTCACCCACGGATACACAATGGTCACGGTGGGGCCGCTGTCTTGAGTATAAGGGCTGTTTCCAACAATACCTTTTGGGGGGGCGGTCATGGAGATTGAAGAGATACAGCATGCCCTTGAGAATTGCGAGCTGTTCAAGGGTCTTGAAAGGTCCGACGTTGAACAGATTTCAACCCTTTGCACTATGCGGGAATACAGGGCCGGAGAATATGTCTTTCGACAGGGCGAGTCAGGGGAGATCATCTATATCATTGCCAGCGGCCAGGTATTCCTGGAAAGGTCGGTGGACCTGGGTTCGCGCAAGGGGAAGGCCGTGATCGGGATGTTGGGGAAGGGAAGGGCCTTCGGCTGCTGGGCCACCATCCTGAACGAGCCCCATAATCTCATGTCCTCGGCCTTCTGCAACAGGGATGCAAAGGTGGTCGTCATGAACGGCTTCAGCCTGAGGTCTGTTATGCTCGGCAACACTGAAATGGGATTCAAGATGCTGGAGCGGATCTGCCTGCTGCTCAGGGATAGATTACAGGGCGCCCTGGGCGCCATGGAAAAAATCTGATATTGCGGATTGCGAAAAGGGATTCGGATGGCTCACGAGATCAGCGCGGAAGATGAGGTCAGATTGAGGGAAGAGGAAGAGGCTATGTTGAAGGACATAACCTCGCAGCTTGCTGCCTTTGAAAAGGAGAGGGGCAATCTCATTCCGATTCTCCAGATGATCCAGGAGAGGCACCTCTATCTTGCGCCGGAGGCCATGAAAATGGTCGCCGATCACCTCGATCTGGCGCCCTGCGAGGTCTATGGGGTTGCCACCTTCTATAACCAGTTCCGCTTTCATCCCCCGGGCAAACACCAGTTTAAGGTATGCCTTGGCACGGCCTGTCATGTAAGGGGCGGTGACATCATCCTCGAGAACTTCGAGCGCAAGCTGGGGATCCACTACGGCGAGACCACCCCTGACAGGGAGTTCGGCCTCGAAAGGGTTGCGTGCGTTGGATGCTGCGCCCTGGCCCCTGTTACGGTCGTAGATGAAATCGTGCAGGGGAACATGGCCCCAAGCAAGGTAGAGGGAATTCTTTTGGGTTTTAAGATTCAAAAAGAGAAAGAAGACAGGGAAAGACAAAAGAGTGGATCCAAGGAATAGGGGGGATATGGAAGACCTTTTCAGGTCCATCCAGGAGGAGGCCGAGAAAAAGGCGAATGCCTCCAGGGAGGGCCAGATCCCCAGGATATATATCGGAAAGGCGACGTGCGGCCTTGCTGCTGGGGCCCTGGACACCCAAAAATCCTTTGAGGATTCCCTCAAGGAACAGGGTATTGAAGCAATGATAAGGCCGGTAGGATGTATCGGCCACTGCTATGCCGAGCCCGTAGTTATCATAGATCATCCCGAATCAGGATTTCCGCCGATCTTCTACCCCAATGTAACACCAGGAAAGGCGCGGATGCTGGTCAAGTCCTTTTTAGCGGGAGGAGACCCCCTCTTTGAACACATGTTAGGGGCAATGGAAGAGAACGATCTCATCCCCAAGGTCATGGATTATCCGAGATTCAACCTGGAAGAGCGCCTGGTAATGGAGAGGTGCGGGTATATTGACCCTAACGAGATTCTTGAATACATCCACGGGGGAGGATATTCGACGCTGGTCAAGGCCTTTCAGCTCAATCCCCAAGAGATCATTGACAAAATTTTGGCCTCAGGCCTGAGGGGGAGGGGCGGGGCAGGTTTTCCGGCCGGGAACAAGTGGAAGCTCGTAAGGGATGCGGAGGCCAGTGACAAGATCGTCATATGTAACGCGGACGAGGGTGATCCGGGCGCATACATGGACCGCACGATCCTGGAGAGCAACCCCCATCAGCTCCTTGAAGGCCTGGCCATCTGCGCCTACGCGGTCGGGGCCAAAAGGGCGATAGTCTATATAAGGGCGGAATATCCCCTTGCCGTGGACACGGTCTCAGGGGCCATAACCCAGGCCGAAGGTCTGGGCATCCTGGGCAAGGGCATCCTGGGGAGCGATATCGATATCGAGGTCTCCATATTTCAGGGTTCGGGCGCCTTTGTATGCGGTGAGGAGACCGCGCTGATACAGTCCATTGAGGGGAACAGGGGAATGCCCCAACACCGCCCCCCCTATCCAGCCCAGCAAGGGCTTTGGGGATTGCCCACCGTGATAAATAATGTCAAGACCCTTTCCTCTGTCCCGACCATCCTGAAAAACGGCCCTGACTGGTACAGGGAGATCGGGACGGAAAGCAGCCCCGGCACGGCCATTTTTTCCGTGGTGGGGAATGTCATCCACCCGGGTCTGGTGGAGATCCCCATGGGTGTGAGCCTCAGGACCCTCATCTTTGATATCTGCGGCGGGATACCCAAAAAGAAAAAATTCAAGGCAGTACAGATCGGCGGACCCTCCGGGGGCTGCCTCCCCGAGATTTTCCTGGATACACCTATTGATTTCGATTCCCTTAAGGAGGCCGGGGCCATGATGGGATCCGGCGGCATGGTGGTCATGGATGAAGATACATGCATGGTCAACATAGCCCGCTACTTCCTCGACTTCACCCAGAAGGAGTCCTGCGGGAAATGCACTTTTTGCAGGATAGGGACATATCAACTCCTTGCCATTCTGGACCGCATAACAAAGGGGGAAGGGCGGGAGGGAGACATTGAGCAGTTAGAGGCCCTGAGCGAGGACATAGGAAAGGGTTCCCTCTGCGGACTGGGCAAGACCGCGCCTAACCCGGTGCTCACATCCCTGAGATACTTCAGGGAGGAGTACGAGGCCCACGTCAAGGAGAAGAGATGCCCCGCTGGGATGTGCCGGAAGTTGACCGCCTATTACATCGATCTGGAAAGATGCTCCCGGGGCTGTGATGCCTGCGTGGGGTCATGCCCGGTCGAGGCCATCTTTACTACAAAAGAGAGAAAGAAAGGGATCGACCAGACCCTGTGCGTGAAATGCGGGGAGTGCATGGTCTCATGCCCTGAGGGATTCAGCGCCGTGAAGAAGGTATCGCCCCCTGAAAAGGCGCCCATTGTCGAACGTCCGGCGGATATCTAAAAAAATGATAAGACTGACAGTTGATGACAGAGAGATCGAGGCCAAGGAGGGAGATAACCTGCTCCAGGTCTGCCTTGACAATGGGATTTATATTCCCAACCTCTGCCATATCCAAGGTGTTGAAAAACCCTCCGCCTCATGCAGGCTGTGCTTTGTCGAGATAGAGGGGGAGAAGGGGCCGCTGCCTTCATGTACCCAGGAGGTCAGAGGAGGCATGACGGTCAGGACCGATACCCCGCAGGTCAGGCAGTTGCAGCGTACAGCCCTAAAACTCCTCCTTTCCGTCCACGATGTTGACTGCGGCCATTGTCCGGCCAACAAGAGATGCGAGCTGCAGAAATTGGCCAAATTCTTGGGGATCGGCCTCAAGCCCAAGGACCTGGAAAAACACCTCAAGGAGGTGGAAATAGACCAGGGGCATCCCTGCCTTGCCTACTACCCCAACCGCTGTGTCCTGTGCGGTAAGTGTGTTCACGCCTGCATGGCAAACCATGAAAAACCCCTCCTGACCTTTGCAAGCAGGGGTATTGACACGGTAATCAGCCTCTATTGCGGAGACGATGTATCAGACCTTCCATGCGAAAAATGTCATGCCTGCGTTGACGCATGCCCTGTGAGCGCCATTATCCTCAAGAATTCTCCCTGACTGTTGATCGGATATTAATAGGCTCCTTGACTTGACCCGCGCAATGATTACATTATTACAAAATGGAAATACAATGTGATAGTGTTTGAAAAGGAGGTGTTTTAAATGTCAAGGTTATTAAGTTTAATACCAAGGAGAAACAGTCTTACTCCCAGTGTTGATCTCTTTGACCGCTTCTTTGAAGACTGGAGCATGCCTTCTCTATTCAGTGATGAGGATTCATGGGTACCGGCCTTTGACATAAAAGAAAGTGACAAGGGGTATGAGGTTACGGCTGAACTGCCGGGACTCGACCCCAAGGATATAGACATAACCCTATCCGAAGGGATTCTCAGCGTAAAGGGTGAGAAGAAGCATGAAAAGGAAGATAAGGGTGAGGATTACCACAGGATTGAAAGACGATACGGATCTTTCCATCGCAGCTTCAGGATCCCCGGGAAGGTAGATACGGATAAGGTTGACGCGAACTATAAGGACGGTGTCTTAAAACTCATGATTCCCAAGCCAGAAGGCGGCGAAACAAAGAAGATTGAGGTCAAGTAAACAAGAGGGTCCTGAATTAAGGGCCTGATCAAGAAGGGGGCATCGCCTGCATCTTAAAGGCGATGCCCCCTTTTTAATCACATCTTTCCGGGCGAATAATAGCAGAGAAATGTCTTTTTAAAGATAGCTTCCTTGTGGGTTCCAGCCTCGCGAACTGCGGAACTGCCTGTTCAAGTTAAATTTCAGGGGGGCTTAGACCATAATGTCTATGTTTCCCGCATCAGTGTTAACTTCTTCTTCAACCCTGTTATCCTTCAACAATCTCCCTTCTGCGCTGTAAATCTCCTGTCTGGCATCCCCGGAGTCTGCCTTTCTATCGGCGCTTCTGACCCCTGAAGCCTCCTCCTTATTGAAATTGAGCTCGGGACCATTGCCTTTGCCAGACTCTTCAACGGGCCTCAGATCCTCCTGCCCTTCATCCTTCTTGTTTATCCTGAGATCCACATCCTGCGGCACAGGCACGTTGATAATTGAGTCTATCATCATATTTGCTCACCTCCCCAATGGGCTTGCAATCCATGGGAAAGGGCCTGCCGCTGTTTAGGGAACGACAAAAAACCCGTTCCTGAAAGGGAGAAACGGGTTTCAATCTCTTACTCTGCAACCCCGCTGTCATATCCCCTTGCCGGAGACTTAGACCGGAAGCTTTGCGTCCCGCCCTTTCGGAAAGTTTGCCCTCAAGTTTATTGGCCTGTTTTGTTATTCAATCTCTATATCGGCATTTCAGTGGATTAACTTTAATTTTTTACCGGAAAGACCACTTTGGGACCACATCAGGCAGGCCGATGCGTCCAGGGATCAAATCTTCAGGATGCCCTGGAAAGGCCCGGAACGGTCGATTTTGTCACCCACGGTAGCCCCGCAGTATGCGCAGCGATATTCGTATTTATCCCCTTCAGGCAGGACCAGGAGAAGAGATTTCCTTACGGGAACAGCCTGACCGCATTCGGCGCAATAGAGTTCAGTCGCCTCTAATTGATCAAAATCCGATTCTTCTCTGGCTGTATGCCTGGCGTCATTGGAAACAATAAAATCGAACGGGTCTCTTTTCATGGCAAAACCTCTGGATTTCGTTAACCAATTATGCTAATTGAAGGTCTTAATTTCAATAAAATATAATAACTGGAAATAATTAAAGCAAGGGGCCTTTTAATAAAATACCGCGCATTATTCTTCTCCGACCGAGACCTGGAGCCTGGGCCCTATCTCCAAGCAGCCAAGATATTTTATCTTTTGACTCGATCCAGGATTGTCCTTATTATTCCGGATATAATGGTCTATTTTCGGATGCAAATATAGGCCCCATTTTCCAGGGGTAATACATAGTAGGCGCTGTGAGATATTGTCATGTCCACTGAAACCAGGTATTCCAACACAGTCAAACCATCCATAAAGGGGGTAACCGGGGTCATACTCGCGGGCGGCAAGAGCAGCCGCTTTGGAAGGAACAAGGCCCTGGTCGAGATAAGCGGCATCCGGCTTATTGAGAGGATAATCCGTATTATGGGTTCCATCTTTGAGAGCCTCATTCTCGTTTCCAACACGCCGGGTGAATACGAGTATCTACAAATCCCCATCTACGAAGACCTTAAAAAGGGCCTCGGTCCCATAGGCGGGATCCACACGGGCCTTGAGGTGATCAAAGATAACGCGGGATTCTTCGTGGCGTGCGATATGCCTTTTATCAACAAGGACCTGATTCGTCATATCGTGGAAGTAAGGAATGACTTTGACGCCGTAGTGCCGAGGATAGACTGGAAATTGGAGGCCCTTCATTCCCTCTATACCAAGGGTTGTATCCCCGCCATTGAGGAATTGATAAAGTCAGGTGAACTTCAGACCATCAAGTCCTATAACATGATCAATGTCCTGTACGTTGATGAGGAAGAATTAAGGGCCATTGATCCTGAATTGAGATCTTTTCTCAATATAAACCGGCCCGATGACCTTACGGAGGTCCTGAGATTGGAAAGTGAAACATCGGGGAGGGGTAAATAATATTGCGAATGAACGCACCTTGATCGAAAAACTCTTAAGAGGTCCATAAAAATGATTGAATTAATTATCGCTGTGACCTTTGCAATTGTCATATCCGCGGGCTGTTCCCTGTTCGAGGCGGTTCTCTACTCCGTGCCCCTGAGGCATATAGAGACCTTGGCCCTCCAGAAAAGGGAGTGTGGAAAAATCTTCAAGGAATTGCGAAATGATATTGACAAGCCCATAAGCGCCATTCTTTCCTTGAACACGATCGCCAACACGGCCGGGGCCGCTGTGGCGGGCGCTGCTGCGACGGTTGTCTTCGGTCATCAGTGGCTCGGTTATTTCTCCGCATTTTTTACTCTGGCGATCCTTATTTTTTCGGAAGTCCTGCCCAAGACGGCAGGGGTCGTCTATTCCAGGTCCCTTGTCCCGATAGTGGCCCTCCCCCTCAAGTGGCTCGTCAAGTTTATGACTCCCGTCGTCTGGTTATCCGGCCTTATTACCGGCCTTATTTCGAGGGACACAGTCCATGAGCCGGTATCCCCCGAGGAACTCAAGACCATGGCCCACCTCAGCCTGCGGACAGGAGGAATAAAACAGTACCAGACTATTGTCATTGAGAACATTTTATCCCTGGAAGCCAAGAGGGTAAGAGACGTGATGACGCCCAGGACCGTCGTATTTTCCCTGAACGAGCGCCTGACCCTTGAAGAGGCCTGCAGGGAATCTCCCTGCATGGAGCACAGCCGCGTTCCGCTTTACGACAAGGACACGGAGGATATCGTGGGCACTATTCTGACAAAGGAGCTTTTCATGGCCCTTTCACAGGGTAAGGGCCAGGCCACCCTTGCAGAACTCATGAGACCCGCCCATTTTGTGGTGGAAACCGCCAGGCTGAACAACGTGCTAATGGAATTCATTGAATCAAGGGAAAAGCTCTTCGTTGTGATAGACGAATATGGCGGCCTTTCGGGTATTATCTCATTGGAAGACATCCTTGAGGAGATCCTCGGGAGGGAGATAATTGATGAGTCCGACCTTGTGGAGGACACACAGAAACTTGCAAGGGAGAGGAGGAACAAATTTATAAATCCATGATTTCAATTACTGCTTCACTATGCCTCCCCGACAAAGACAAGAGCTGCTTCGCATGCTGCCCTCCCATACGGCCAGCGGGTTATGAACATATCCACTATCAAAACATAATAAAGAGGCTCCTGAGGGAAAACAGCCGGGACTTTCCAAAAAAAGATAACAATATTATCCCAATCACCGGGTTCAGTTGCTGGGCGTTAGGGTATTTAAACAAAGGGCACAGATTAATTGGATGCCTGCTGCATCCGGGTCAAAACAATGGAACCGATCTTAGATACCGCGTCGATTACGGGGACAAGTGCAGGAGAGAGACCTGCCAGGAGTCGAAGATTTTTTCGCGAATGGATGGGCCTGTAAGGGATTTCTGGCTCCCCTTGGCCGACGGCCTGGATTCCTTTGCCTATTCCAGCAGGGAGAAAAATCCCCTTTTCAGGATCCTGGGCTGGGGCGGGGACATACTCAGTCTGCTGGCAAAAAAAGAGGCTGGGCTGAGACTTGAAAGGGAATCCTTCATTGCATTGTTTCCTTTTTTCGCGACAACAATCCCCCCAAAGGGAAACGCCTATCTCCTGAATCGTCTCCTCTCAAGAGAAGGGGTTCATGTCCTTAAGAGTGAAACCTTCAGGTTAAAGTTTGAAAAATTTTCGGTCTCTGTTGCCGAGAGGGTAATCCGCGAACGGCCCTGCAATTTAAAGGGACAATACGCGCATCTCCTTGACATTGACCGGGCTTTTTCCGATTTTTTGAGGCTGTCCGCGGGAATTTTTAGGATCAAACTTGAAGAAGCCCTTTTATTAAAAGAGATCGTGGATAAGGAACTGGAAAGATTTCGCAAAGAGACTTTTTAAAAGAGGCCGGAAAAATCCTCGAAGAAAAGGGGCCCTTGACAGGGGCAGAACTCCTTGAGGCCGTAAATGTTGACCCCCTGCTCCTGTGGCGTGCCTGCAGACTCTCCGGGGAACTGGACGTCTATACCGTGGGCACAAGATATCTGCGTCTTGACCGCAGGGTCGAGGGTTACGCACGTCTGTCCCCTTCCTTGCTCAGGGAATTCCTTACCTACTCGATAATCGGGCTCTCAGGTGACCGGGACGCTATTGTTAGGAGGGCCGACGAGGTCCTCTCCCATATTGAAATGGTGAGCAGGGCAAAACTGGATCTGGCCTTCCATGTAGTGTCGGCCCTGGCGGGCCGTCTCGGGAGCGACATAGTAATAAGGGACCATACCTGTTTTATCATAGCCGGCGATATTGTGTTCAACATGGCCCATGATGTGCCGCGGCCTGAAAGGAGCACGGGAAAAATGGTAAAGGGCTCTGATATGGACATAGTCGTCATCGTGGATGACGATTTTCCGGAAAGGCTTATGAACAGGCTGGATGAGGAGATCTACAAGGAAAAATACAGGCTCTTAATAAATCCCCACCTGAGGGAAGAGATAGATTACATAGTCAAGGACCTCGACCGGGTAAGGGAACAGGTAAATTTCGATACCTTCAGGCACATGGTCGCCTGCAAGATCCTGGAAGAGGGGACACTCCTTTACGGGAGCGACAGAATTTTTCATACTGTAAAGGCCATGTTAAAGGAAAGGGGCATCATGGAAAAGATCTCCGCCATGGAAACGCGGGCCAGGGACTTTCGAAAAAAGGCTGAGGAATACCTCGTCCGGGAGGACCCCCTTAAGATTAAAGAAGAGAGCCTGTACCTATTCTATCCGACAGAGGAATCAGAGGAGTTCGAATAGCAGCCTTGATCCTGGCCTTTGCAGCCGGTTACTCCCACCTGTCATTATCTCTCTTTTTCATGTCAATGTAGCCTATTTTTTCCACCCTTCCCTTGTCGTTTATGAAGGAGCTCAGCAGCCAGCTCACGATGCTTATCAGGAGGGAGCCCAGAAGTGCGGTCCAGAATCCGTCCACCCTGAATCCTGATACAACGCCCGATACCATCATGAGAAGTACAGCGTTGATGATGAATGTAAAGAGGCCCAGGGTCAGAATATTGATCGGCAGGGTCAGGATAATAAGGATAGGGCGAAAAATAGCGTTCAAAATCCCTAAAATTCCGGCTGCAAAAAGGGCGCTTAAAAACCCTGTCACGTGTATGCCTCCCATAAGATAGGAGGTGACTATGATGGCCACAGTGATTATCAGCCAGCGTATGATGATTCCCTTTATCATGATTTTCCCTTTTTAATAATACAGTTCCAACGGATCAGGATCTTGCCTTCACCCCGGAGTTTGTAGGAAACGAGGTAGGCGATGTTATCTCTTCAAGGTGATATCTTTTTAAAAGTCCACCGGGCATTGTAGTGAACAAATATTTGGGATTTATGCCCATGAACTCATTGAAATCTGCTTTGCGCTGCGCGAATCCCAAATATTTGTTCACATGCTGCCAACCAGGTAGATATCATCTTGAAGAGATAACATCGCCGGACAATTAACTTTTATTGAGAGACTTATGCATACTTCCTACGGAATCATGAATTGATGATTATTGCGGCTTACCATGTTTTTTAAAGAAATTCAATTTGACCCAGTTCCAGTTCAGGACAAGGTGTATAATCACGAAAACGATAAGGGTGAAGGCCCCTGCTATGTGCACTGCTTCAAATATTTCTTTTGGAATGATATCGTGCATGAGGCCAGTGCCCACCTGATAGAGGAATACCACCGCGAGAATCGGATTGATAATCTTTAGTAGGGTATTTTTTTTCATAATCAGCCATCTCCCTTTTTTTATTAATATGTCACACTATTCTTCTTTTATTACCTTTACACCTTCCGGGACAACGAACCTGAAGTAGTCTCTGTTCAGGCCCCTTTGGACGGACAGGTCGCTCAGTGTAAACCGTGTAATACTCCCTAAAAAATTATATATCTCCACCTCTCTTATATCAAAACTGTCCCTATCCACGGAGAGATTGATGTGATCGATCTCTTCCCATGGCGGATTGGGAATCATCTTAAGATGGTATTCCTTTGGGTCTCCGAGATCCGACTGCATGACGTCAAAACTCTCTTCCACCCGGCTGAGGCCCCGGAATATATCGCCCAGGAGGGTCAGCTCCCTGCCCAGCCTGCTGGATGGATATTCATAGACGAGGTCCTTTTCAGGTATGTACCACCACAGGGTCTCTCCATCCGATGTAACGGTCTCGGACCTGGGTTTCTCCTGTATGATTTTGATATAGCCCGGGGGCTTGAAATGGATCTCTCCGGAAGCCAAGTCGGCCTTCATCTCATCCCCCAACATTTCCCTGGACTTTGTGATTATCTCGCGCTTATAGGTGACGGCAAGGCCGGGAAGATCCCCGTATCTCTTGAGGATCCCGTCAAGGATCGTTGTCAGCCGTTCATCTGCACGCAGCCCGCCAGGGTCAAAGAATAAAAATGCCATATTCACGATTAAAATGGCCACGCCCACCCTGACAGTCAGCCTTTTCAAAGACCTTGTCATAAATTCCTTCCAAAGACCTCCCTTGCCTTGACACCGTCCGAAGGGCCCACAATCCCTTCCCTCTCCATGATCTCTATCATCCTGGCGGCCCTGTTATATCCCACCCTCAACTTCCGCTGCAACATGGAGATGGAGGCCTGACGGGTCTGAAGCACGAGCTCGACGGCCTTCTCGTATTTTTCGTCCTTCTCCATCTCTTCCTCTTCCTCCTCCTCATCCCTTGCCACATGGGACAGGATTGTGGAATCGTAATCCGGCTTCATCTGCGCCCGCAGGAAGTCGGTAACCCTCTTGACCTCTTCCTCTGAGATGTAGGCCCCATGAATCCTCGTCAGCCTCCCGACACCGGGCGGCATAAAGAGCATGTCCCCTTCGCCCAGGAGGTGTTCGGCGCCGATGGTATCCAGGATGGTCCTGGAATCCACCTTGGAAGAGACCTGGAAGGATATGCGGGTGGGAAAATTGGCCTTGATTATCCCCGTAAGCACATCCACGGAAGGCCTCTGTGTTGCGATAATGAGATGAATTCCCGCGGCCCTTGCCATCTGGGCCAGCCGGGTGATTGACTCCTCCACATCCCTTGATGATATCATCATAAGGTCCGCCAGTTCGTCAATGACTAAAATGATGTAGGGAAGGGTCTTGGCAATGCCCTCCCCCTTTTCCGTGTCATCTGGTTTCTGCTGCTTGAGCACTTTACGATTATAGGCCTCGATATTCCTGACTCCCCTGTCCGAAAGGAGCATGTAGCGCCTTTCCATCTCTCCCACGGCCCATCGCAAGGCCCTTGTGGCCTCCTTGGGCTCTGTCACCACGGGGTGGAGGAGATGGGGGATATCCTTATAAACCGAGAGCTCTATCCTCTTGGGGTCTATTATTAAAAACCTGACGGCGTCGGGAGAGAGCTTGAAGAGTATGCTGTTGATCATGGCGTTTAATGAGACGCTCTTGCCTGTCCCCGTCGCACCTGCGACCAGCAGGTGGGGCATCTTTACCAGATCCGTGATGACCGGGGCGCCGGTTATGTCCATACCCAGCCCGATGGTCAACCTGTGGTTGGAGTCCTTATAATCCTGGGAAGAAAGGACCTCTTTCAGGTGCACATGATCCCTCTTATTATTGGCTATCTCTATGCCGATGGCCGCCTTCCCCGGGATTGGGGCCACAATCCGGACGCTGGGCGCCCTGAGGGCCAGGGTCAGGTCATCCGAGAGGCCCGCAACCTTGCTTATCTTGATGCCGGGTGCAGGCTTGAATTCATACATGGTGATTACCGGACCAGGGAGGATCTCCACAACCTCTCCTTCAACCCCGAAATCCGCGAGTTTTCTCTCCAGGCGTCTCGCATTCATCTCCAGGCTTTCCCGCTGGATTTCCACCCATTTCTCGCCGGGCGGGTCATCTAAGAGATCCAGTGAGGGAAGCCTGAAATCCCCGGCAATGTTCATAAAGGGGAAGGATTCCTGCTCAGGCTTTTTGATTGTCTCCTTTTTCGGCTCTATTATCTTGACTTTTCGCCTCTCCTTCAGCCTCTCCTTTTTTATGGATTCTTCCCTTGCCCTCTTTTTTCGCCTCCTCTCCGCCCTCTTGGTGTAATACTCCTTCAGGCCTCTCGCGATGCCTGAAATCCACAGGGAAATTTTTGAAAAGAGCCATCCGAATGAGATGTGGGTGCAGACCATGAGGGCAACGATAAAAATGGCCAGAAGGAAGACATAGGAGCCGAAATAGTTCAGGAATCCTTTCATGTACTCCGAGACATAATGTCCAATAATTCCCCCGCTTGCCAATTCCCCGCCCCGAAAGGGCACGGGCTCTTCCACCTGCAGGCTCATTATGCCGGAGAAGGAAATGACCAGGCACAGGATGGCTATGAGGTTCCCCAGGGGCGGCAGCAGGTCCTGTTTTTTAAAGGAAAGCACGGCCATTATAAAGAAGATAACTACCAGCCAGAAGGATGAGAAACCTAAAAAATGGAACATGTAACCGGAAAGGTGGGCTCCGACCGTCCCGAATAGGTTGTGGGCCCCTGCCGTGCCGGCGGTCTTGATCCAGAACACAGGGTCACCCGGATAATAGGTGACAAGGCTCACCCCCAGGATTATTGAGACAAGGAGAAAGATGATCCCCTTTATCTCTTTCCTGATGGGTTCTCCCTTGACCCCTGAACCGGCTGTCTTTTTCTGTTTTCTGCTCATAATCTATCTAGTTTAGAATATACCCCTCTCACGGGCCCAGGAGTCAAAGACCGAAAGGGCCCGCTAACCTCATACTGAGGCACCGTGTCTCTATTCAAGGGGATATCATAATAGGGCTCAAGGCTCAGGGCACAAGGCTCAAGGTAAAACACATCCTCTGTTCTCCTCACCTTACGCCTTGCGCCCTATGCCCCTTGGCCCGCTAAAGCCTTGGCGACGGCGGCTGGGCCTCTACCCTATTTAGTCATTTGCTAATAGGTAGGCAAACTCTTTTAAGAGAGATACAGTACGCGACACCTCCCCTTAAACAGGTATTATTATGGGCAATATAAGGGGATTCCTCTCAATGACCTTGAAAAAGTAGCGCTTCAATCTCCTCTTTATGTCAGGTCCTACCTCTGTCCAGTCTATATGGGCCGGGCTTTCGATCTCGTTGAGCATTTCCAGGACAATAGCCTTTGCGTCCTCCAGGATATAGCCGCTCTGATCCTCGAAAACAAATCCCCTTGAAATAATATCCGGGCCGTAGAGTATCTCCCCTGTCTGCTCCTCCACTGCAAGGAGTGCTATGACCACACCGTCTCCTGAAAGCTTCCTCCTGTCCCTCAGCACCAGGTCGCCCACGTCACCCACCCCCTTGCCGTCCACGAGGACCCTTCCTGTCTGGACCTTGTCGCCCAACCGGGCTATCCCGCCTTCAAAACATATCGTATCGCCGTTCTCCACGAGCAGGGTGTTGTCATTGGAAAGCCCCGTTTCTCTCGCCACCTGGATATGCTTCACAAGATGCCTGAATTCTCCGTGGACAGGGATAAAGAACCTTGGCTTCACAATATTCAGCATCAATTTGAGCTCTTCCTTATACGCGTGGCCCGATGAATGTATATCGGACACCTTTTCATATACGACCTGCGCCCCCATCCTGTAGAGACTGTTTATAATGGATGTGATAGCCTTCTCATTGCCGGGGATGAACCTTGAAGAAAGGACTACTGTGTCGCCTTCCTTTATCTTGATGTCCTTATGCCTGTTCTGGGCCATCCTTGTCAGGGAAGACATGGGCTCCCCCTGGCTTCCCGTAGTGATAATCGTGACCCTGTTATCCTCTAAAAAATTAATCTCCTTTTCGCTTACCTCTGCATCCCCGGGGATATTGATGAAACCCTCGTTCATGGCTATCCTTATGTTGGTTTTCATGCTCTTTCCGCTCAGGGCGACATTCCTGCCGAATTTTACGGCAAGGTCTATTACCTGCTGGATCCTTGATATATTCGATGCAAAGACGGCGACAATCAGCCGTCCATTGCAGTGCCTGAATATCCCTTCCAGGGTCTCCCTCACGTCCCTCTCGCTGAGCGTATATCCTTCCTTCTCCACATTGGTGGAGTCTGAGAA
>CAZGIZ010000102.1:0-16988 GCA_964526655.1 uncultured Desulfobacteraceae bacterium
CGAACCATGAATTCAATATCGAAGCAATCCCTGATTTCTCCTCTGTCGAGAAATGCCTTAATCTTATTCTCCATGGTCTGATTCATGGTATGAGTCTTTAGAACTACCTGTTTCATACTGAATCTTGAGAAGGCAATATTCTGTTGAAAATCGCATTCACTCCATTTCCTTCTTATTTCAATTTTGAGCCTCTTTGGATATTTAGGGGACCGCAATTCAAACAGGAGTGTGTGGCGCTTCATTTGCGCATCTGTAATTTCGTAGTCTCTTTCAAAGGCCTTTTGAGCTATATTAAAAAAAATATCCTGCGATATAGTCTTGGCAAACCAGAAGTCAAGATCAACTGAGTACCTGTTCAGCTCATGGCAGAGCCTTAGCATTGATCCTCCGCCAAAGATAAGTGGTTCAAGCATCCTGGCGCTGTTCATTTTGTCAAGGACTTCGATTTCGAAGACTTCATGCTGACTTAAGATATCCATATTTTTTTAGCATATTTCTTGTTTTCAGGGGGAAAGCCACGCTCATGAGAACTAACCTATCCATGTCAAGTTTTGAGATGTCTAAAGAGGAAATGTCAAGGGAATAGCGACCGTAAGTCATCAGATAAAGCGCGTCCAGCAGGGCCTTCTCCGGGGTCGCTATGAAGAACCCCTTTTCCTTTTTAAAATCGAGATACAAATCACTGGCGATTTTTGTATATCGAAAAATTGACCCGTTCAAATTGATTTCCTTGGTCCTTTTTATTACCACAGATTCAAAAAAATCTCGTTGAACCTGGGTAGTTATCTCGTAGTATTCCATGGCGGTCGTAAGCGATATGTATGAAGGAACCTGTCCCAGATTTGCGAGTAAAAATTTATCCTCAACTCCTGCTGCGTTCCATACTTCCCGCCGTACATACACGTTTTTTTTAATCCTAAGCAGCAGGCCCTGCCTGATATAACGACTGGCAGCCACTCTGGCCGAGGCAGGGCTTATGCCGAAAACTCTGGCTATTTCTTCATAGCCAAAATATAGTTTTTCAATTCTGTTAAGTTCCTTAAATTTCATCAGATATACAAAATAAACATTATTGTTAATTATCTATACTTCATAAAATCTGCATTGTCAATCCTAAAATCTTTCAGAGGAGGGTAACTATTTGTAAGAAATGGAAAATTATGAGTCAAGGTCTTATCAGGGTGTTCCCTTTTCATTAAATGTTATTTTGGCAAGGATTTATGGTTTACCTGTTTTTATGTTAATCGGATTCCGAGAGTATAACCTCTCTGCTAACGGCCCGAGAGGAATTTCCTCTCTATCATCGGCTATTTCCTACAATCGTCACATCTTGACAATATCTTCCGGTATAGATAAGAAGATCATATCTTTTCAAGGGAGATTCTGACAAAAAGGATTTGATCAATGTCCAAGGGATTATTTCCGGATAATCCTGCTGCCGAGCTTTACTCAGGTTCGAAACAGGAGAGGCGTTCCTATTTCAGGCGCCGCAGGATTATTAGAATATCCATTTTGTGTCTTATCCTGCTGATACTCATCCTTTTTTGCATCTATCGATATACCAATATCTTTTCTATCCCGCCCAAAGGGGTTAATTCCCTTTCCGGAGAGGGGGAATGGGCCATGTACCGCCACGACCTTGCCCGCTCCGGCAGCGCAGATTCGGAAGTCCCTGTTCTCCAGGGGACCTTGAAATGGGTATTTTCCGCGGGCGATCCCATCCATTCATCACCATCAATTGCCGGGGGAGTGGTCTATTTCGGCTCACGAAATGGAAAACTCTACGCCCTGAACGCGGCCACAGGAGATAAGCTATGGGAATTTCAGACAGGTTCCTGGGTCGAATCTTCGCCCGTAATTAAGGACGGGGTCGTATATTTCGGCTCAAACGACGGCGGATTATACGCCCTTGACGCCCTGAGCGGCAAAAAGCTCTGGCGATATGAGGCAAGATTCGGCATCACTTCTTCACCGGCAATAGCGGGCGGCAAGATCTATTTCGGTTGCGAGGATTACTATATCCACGCCCTGGATCTGAAGAATGGGACCTGGATCTGGCGTTTTGAGACGGATAACCGTATAATATCATCACCGGCGATCGTGGACGGCATACTCTGTATAGGTTCCGTGGACGGCTTTTTCTATGCCTTGAACAGTAGGGACGGTAGGGCACTCCTTAAATTCAAGGCCTACGGCCCGGTCGTCGCTTCGCCCTCGGTCTATGACAATAAGGTGTATTTCGGAAACACCAGGGGATTCCTTTACGCGGTTGACGCAAAGGCAAGAAACTGGTTTCTTGAAAATAACATCACAAAGTACTGGAAGGCCCTCCATTTATACGGAGACCTCCCAAAGCCCCCGAATCCCGCGGGCTATCTTTGGTCGCTCAGGCTGGGCTATTCCTCAATCTCATCGCCCGTGGTGGATGCAGAGCGTCTATACGTCTGCTCCGGGTCCAGTGTCCTGGCCGTGGATCTCTCAAGTCATCAGGTACTCTGGAGGTTTAAAACCGGAGCCCAGATAGATTCACCGGTTGCACTCTCCAATAGGGTTGTCTACGCGGGAAGCACTGACGGCCGGATTTACGCCCTGGATGCATCCACGGGAAAGAGTCTCTGGGAGATCAGTGCGGGCGGAAGCGCACTTTCTCCACCTGCTGTTTCCGGGGGCACATTATATGCGGGATCCCATGACGGGAACCTCTATGCGATAAAATAAAGTCAAAAGCAGTAATGTCCGGTTATACTATTGCATACTGATCAAAGGGCCAGAGGGGGATCTCTTTTTCAAGAACGAACTCGTTTATGTGCGATGCATATGCATGAAGCCGGAGGAGGCGGGCAGATAGCTTCCTCAATCACTTGCCGGAACGGATTCCGGCTCATTTTGGAGAGGCATTCTGCCCGCCATGGCGGCAGCCTTACACAATTCTCTTGCTTCTAAGACCTTCGTCTTTAAAAAGAGATCCCCCTCTGGCCCATTACAATCGATAATTTTTACTATGCAATAATATAACCGGACATTACTGAGTCAAAAGGGATCTTTGACGAAGAATCGGGGGATCAAGATCATGATCTCCATTTCTCAGCGATTGACAAAAAAGTGGAAAAATTGATAAGGTCCCGAAAGGGCAATGACCGGACAACATCTCTGTGCGAAAAAAGTTTCAAGGATGACGTTCTCCTTGCCTAATTAAATCAACGATAAACTGCTTTATTTGAGGAGAAGCAATCCCCTTATTCATACCACTATCAGGGAACAGGAGATCGCCGGAATAATGTAATATTCTGAGATAAATGAAATCCGAGACGGGGTGACAAAATGGCCGTCCCATCCAAGAGAAAGACTTTCCTTATCAGGGCAGTGATTATCCTTCCCGTTGTTTTGGCAGGGATGGCAATCCCGTCTTATTTTTTCCCTGTTCCCCTATTCAAAGAGAAGATAAAAATCGGTGGAATTATCCCACTGACAGGGCCGGCATCACAGCACGCCGTGTTCGTGGATGCCATCGAGATGGCAGTCGAAGAGGTGAATCTGACCGGTGGGATTAACGGCCGGAAAGTGGAGTTTATCATAGCGGACAGCAAGACCGATCCGGAGGAAGGCAAACGGGCCTTTCTAAAAATAGAAGCCGAACATCGTCCCCTCATTTACATCTCAACAACAAGCCTGATTTCCCTGGCCTTGGCGCCCCTGGCCGAAGAGGCACAGGTTGTCCTGGCCGGCCTGGCAGCTTCAGACCCGGCGCTTACAAGGCACAGGAAATGGGTATTCAAATACTATGTCTCAGCGAAACAGGAGATTGAGCCGATCCTGAATATCCTGGAGAGGCTGAACGTGAAAAGCCTCGGCATCCTATTTCAGGCTGATTCATTTGGGTCATCCCATTATTCAGCGCTGAAAGAGTCCTTTGAAGGGAAGGGAGGCAGGGTCATAGGCGAGCCCTTTGATGCTGAATCGCCCGATTTTGGGGCAAAGACCGGAAGATTGAAGGATGCGGAGGCAGTCTATATAGCCGGTTTTGTCAATGTGGTGGGGCTGGCGATCAAGCAACTCAGAAAAGACAAGTACAAAGGATTCATCCTTTCCCACTCAGGATCCACCAGCCTGCCCCGCTCAATGCCGGAGCTGAATGACCTATATGTCGCAGCCCCCATAATCTATAACCCGAATTATGTCTTTGCAAGAGATGCAAAGGAGCGGTATGAAGCCAGGTGTGGCAAATTTTTTACTCATCAGGCGGCAAACGGCTACGACTTCATAAAGATCCTGGCCGGACTACTGGATAAAAAGGAAGTTTCCAGGGAAAACATCAGGGGATTGCTTGAAGAAGAATTTTCATACCCCGGTATTTTCGGCTACATTGAAAAAAAAAGGGGTGAACATGACATCCATTTCCCCCTGTACCCGGCCCGCATTGTCAACGGCGAAATTCACTACCTACAATAGGATCATGACCGTTCGGATATCCCTTGCCATAGGGACCAGGGTCAACGGGATTTTCATGGAATGAGAATATAAATATGAGAATTTCAATAAGGTCAAAACTGGCAAGCATCTATCTGATTCTCATCATCGTAATGATCGTGACGGCCTATTCCACCCTCCGCATAAGCAAGAAATTCTATATAAACGAGACAGGCAGAAATTCCGCTCTCCTGGCAGAGGAGATGTTCAAGAGGATGGATCAGAGGCTGTTCCATCTTGTCGGCCAGATGCAGATTCAGACGAAGACAAGTTATCTCCAGGAGATGCTCGCCCTCTCAAATGATGAATTCACGGGTCTCAATAACGTGGAAGAGTGCATACAGAATAGGGACAAGGACTGGATTTCCACCCCGGAGGGGACAGTCATGCCCTTTATGCTGCGGCTGATTGACAATCAGGTTGCCCGGCATCTCAGGGAGATTTTTATGGATCGCTTTGAGAAAGAGTATGGCTTTAAATTGATTCGGGAGATAATAGTCACCAACAGATATGGCGCAAATATAGCCATATCGGACAAGACATCGGATTATGACCAGAGTGATGAAGAATGGTGGCAGGAGGCGCGTAACGAAGGTCTTTTTGTTGACAAACTCGCCTTTGACGAGAGTACCGCGAGTTATGGCGTGGATGTGGCCGTTAGAATTGATGACGGCCGGGACAAATTCGCGGGGGTCCTGTTGGCCGCCATGGACGTTCAGGGCATTATCAGGGAGGCGGAGGTCGGAATACATAAATTCAGCACAACCCAGGTCCAGATTGTCACCAGTGACGGCAAACTCATTTATTCAACAATGCCTCACCGGTTCCTGGATGATATCAAGGCTGAGCCTTTTTTTCAGAGGCTTACACAGAATGGAGGATATTTTATTATCAATGGCCCGAAATCCCGACTTTACTCCTTCGCTCACTCCAAGGGCTTCAAATTTTTCAGGGGCTTCGGCTGGATCCTTGTCATATCCCATCAACTGGATGATGTGTTAGCGCCCTATCATATGCTTCAAAGACAGATCATCATTGTTATGGGGCTTGTGATTCTCTTCTGTATCGTACTGATCCTGGCCCTAAGCAGGATGGTCACGTCTCCCCTGAAATCCCTGACCAGCGGGATAAAGAGCCTGAGCGAAGGCCGGCTCGATCAGAGGGTGGTCGTTAACAGCAATGATGAATTCGGCGATGTGGCATCGGCCTTTAACAGGATGCTCGAAAAGAGACAGAACGCCGAAGAGGCCTTGAACCTGACGCAGTTTGCAGTGGACCGGAGCTCGGACGCGGCCTTCTGGATCATGCAGGACGGACGGTTCGCTTACGTGAATGACGCCGCCTGCAGGGGCCTGGGATATACCCGGGAGGAGCTCCTTCAAATGTCAGTGACTGAAGTAGATCCAAATGTTACCCCAGAAATCTGGTCAAAGGATTGGCTTGAAGCCAAGAAAATAGGGTCCCTCAACTCCGAGACCCAGCACCGGACCAGAGAAGGCAAGCGCTTTCCCGTTGAAGTGTCGGGCAGTTACATGAGATTCGGCGGCAGGGAGTATATTTGCGCATTTGCAAGGGATATTTCTGATCGCAAGAGGGCCGAAGAGGAAAAGGCCAGGCTGGAGGCACAGCTCCAGCAGGCCCAGAAGATGGAATCCATTGGAACTCTGGCAGGCGGGATCGCCCATGATTTCAATAATATACTTTCACCTATCATGATCCATTCGGAAATGGCCATGGCAGATCTCCCCCATGATCACAGTGTACAGTATAATTTGAAACAGATTTTTCAATCCGGCGAGCGTGCCAGGGACCTGGTCAAGCAGATTCTCACCTTCAGCCGAATGCGCCAGCAGGAGAGGTCGCCTCTGAGGCTGGGCCCGATTATTAAGGAAAACATCAAACTCCTTAGGGCCTCCCTTCCTTCCACAATTGAAATAAATCAGGATATTTCGGTCAAATCAGACACGGTCCTTGCCGATCCGACCCAGATCAATCAGATATTGATGAATCTCAGCACCAACGCAGCATATGCGATGCGCGAGAACGGCGGAAAACTGGGCATTTGCCTCATTGACGAAGATCTTGACCAGGAGGCGGCGCGTCGTTTTCATGATTTGCCTCCTGGGCCCTATCTAAGACTCACGGTGAGGGATACGGGGCATGGCATGGACCCTGAGGTCATGAAAAAGATCTTTGAGCCCTATTTTACGACAAAGGAGGCGGGGGAAGGCACTGGAATGGGCCTGGCCGTTGTCCACGGGATCGTCAAGAGTTATAACGGGGATATTACTGTGGAGAGTGAACGGGGAAAGGGGACGACATTTCATATCCTTTTGCCAAGGATTGAAACCGGTATTTCACCCGCAAAGGAGCCATTGGCCCGGCTCCCGAGGGGAAACGAGAGAATCCTCTTTGTAGATGATGAAAAGACAGCGGTCGATGTGATCCAGCAGATGCTGGAACGCCTCGGCTATGATGTTGAGGCATGGACCAGCAGCATGGAGTGTTTGAATGCCTTTCGTGAAAATCCGGACGCATATGATCTTGTCATAACCGATATGACCATGCCGAACATGACAGGAATAGAACTCGTAAGAGAAATATTGGGCATAAGATCCCGTATCCCAATTATTCTCTGCACCGGATACAGTGATCGAATAAACGAGGAAAAGGCAAGAGATATGGGTATAGCTGCCTTTATCATGAAACCCATTGTTATGCGTGAGATCGCAACCATTGTTAGGAAGGTATTGGATGAAAAGGGAAGCGAGGAACCTGCACGGATCGGCGATAAAAGGGGGATATGACCTTTAATAAAGAAAGATTATGAGATGTACTCAAATTTTATTCCAAAATCGGATTCAGTAGAAATGGATCGAAAAAGTCCTCCTTATGGGAGACTGTGTTTTCAAGCAAGAAAAAACAGAACCCCAAAAAAGGAGGACCGAGTCCATGGTATGATGCGCGGACCATTATTAAGTTATTGAAAATTCAAATCCGATTTCTATCCCTTGTCTTTTGTCCAAACGAGGTATGGGCATAATTTGCAGATATTGAATCCCGGGTAGGTCTCGCCCGTCCGGGGAAAAGAAACGCCCCCGTCTCTAACGGTTCTCTCGAGCATCCATCGCACCGTGGGCTCCAGATGACTACCCGGCCAGATCCAATTAATTTCCCCCTGTTCCGTCTTCCCTGCAGTGTAACTGCTGCTGCACATTGGCGTAATATTCGGTTCCTGATCCACATAACAGGCGACAGTGCCGTGACAGATGGAGGAATTCATGGTCATAGTCATTTTAAAGGGATGGGTATCGAAGGCCGCGCACCAGTCATTCCCCAGGTGATAGGATTGCAGCACATCGCACATGCCATGTATGACATCCGGCTCGTAAGTGGCTTTATGTAACGGTGCGGTTGCAAAGGCTATCAGTCCATCAGGCAGCCGCTTCTTTGTTCTCAAAAACTTTTCCGCCTGGGCCCTGCTTTTTGTGTATTTAAGGTGGCTTTTAATCTCAGCGTCATCAAGGTCTTTCCATCCCATCACGTATTTTGCATTTGAACAGCCTGTTTTTTCCGCGTTTCCAAGCAGAATATCACCGCGTTGCCTGGATGCCGCGACAAAATGACAAAAGGTGTAGGAGTGAAGGGCCGTTTTGTATTCAACACTCTGTTTAAAGATTTCCAGTTCATCCTTAGAAAAAAAGAACTTGACCGCGACCGGGTAATATTTCATCTTAAGCAGGTTTCGCAAGCTGAATACAAGGTCCGATTTACTGAGATCTTTCTTCTCAAGCATTGCGCTGGCAAATTGCACATCATCTAAGATCTGCGCAGTATCAATCATAATTACCTCCTTATTAGCCAAAAAATGAATACACAGTTTTTACATTTCCTTTTTCATTTGTCAGACCAAAATACATCTGACATAGCAGATGATGAAATAAGGGACAAGATTTATCTGCAATAAGAAAGGGGAAACGTTGATCGCCGAACACCTATTGTCCCCTTTCAGTAACTTACCCCGTGGGGCATGTGCGGGGTGTTTCAAAACTGATTTTTAACGATAAACAGGGAAAATGGTCCTGATTCGCCATCAAAAAATATATTTTAAGAGGACCACCAGGCCTGTTTTTATATTCAGATGGTGGATCAGGGACCATCATCACATCTTGACAATCTATCCTGGGATGGATAAGAAGGTCGGATTCTTACATCAAGAATTTTGATGAAGGGGTTGATTTCACTTCCGGTAAAGTAAATGGGCCATGCATTGACACGACAATACGAGTTGCGGCAGCGGAGAACAGGAAGGCCCATAGCATTTTAAATGATATGGAACGAAATGTTGTATATAGGGGTAACAGTATAGGATGAAAAGAGAGAAGTGCCTGGTCTATGGGAGGGAGCTCCATGGCCACTGCAGGATCATGAAGGAGAGGTTAAAGGGCACGGACATCGATCTCAGGGATTTTGTGTTCAGCCCAGGGGGCAATGTCTATGTGTTCAGCTATGAGAAGGAGGGATCGAGAAGGCATACCTTTATCGATTCAGGGGACAGACGCTACAGGGACAAGATGTTTCCCCTCCTGATGGAGAACGGCATTGATCCCGCGGATATTGAAAGGATTATAATAACCCATCGCCACCTCGATCACTGCGGCCTGACGGAGATGCTGGCACGGGAATCCGGCGCCAAAATAGTCGTACATCCCGGGTACAGGGATTTTGTTGAGGGAAATGTCAGGGAGGAAGAAAGGTGGTGGCTTCGCGGGTTCGATCCCACCAGGTTGAAGCATTATGATATTGAATATTTGGCCCCGCAAAGAGGTGTTGAAATGAGAAATATAGGCGGAATCGATTTTCCTCCTCTGGGCGGGACCTTTGATCTGGGAGAAGGGGCCAGACTGGAGATCCTTGCCTGTCCGGAGAGTGATAACAAACACACGGACGACCAGTTAATCGTCCTTTATTCCCCTTCCGGTCAATTAAGGGACCGTGCAATTACGGCCAATGGCTTCCGTCCTGCGGATGACGTCATATTTGCCGGAGATCTGTGGTTAATGCAGGGGCCCTTTTATGAATCCTCGCCCATCAGAAATATTCCACACGCCTTGAGGTTTATGCGCTACAGGATACGGAGCCGGATGTCGGGCTACCCCATTCCGCGGGTCAGCATCAGGGAGCAGGATGAGGCCGCGAAGGAGGCCCTCAAAACAGGTTTTAATCTAATCCGGGTAAAGCCGGGTCACGGGGATGAATTTTTAGGGAGCAGGATTATTCCCCAGGGTCTCCTGGCCAACCGTGATCTCCTGGTGAAGCTGGGTTACGCCATTAATGGGGATGAGTCGATATTAAAGAAGAATGATAATGAATCAAAGGTGGAGGCCCTGAAGGAAAAGGCCTATCTCACCTTTACCGAGGAGTTGCTGACCTGGGGGAAATGGGGTTATAATGCGGAAGAGATCTCCGGACTTCTGGTCCGCATACACAGGGAGCAAAGGGGCGGACGGGGGTCTATCAAAAAGGACAGGAAGGAGAGGAGGGCGCTTCTCAGGGCCACATTGGTAAGATTGAGAGATGATATGGATGGGCCTGATAAATTGCGCAGAATAGCGGAATTGACTCTATTACAAATTTAGGTGAAAATGCCTTGTAATACTTGAATTCAGACAAGGGCCGTGTTTATATTGTTTCAATAAGAGTTTTTCCCGGAAGGATTATCATTCTACCCCAATTGGGTCATGACTCGGTTGGGGTATTGAATCTTTATCCTCTGGAAATATAGGTGTTATCTGAAAATAAATTGTCCAGTAACATAAAGGATTTTACGGACAGACCATGATAAAGGAGTAATGATGGAGGAAAAGAAACCCCGGACCCTGGGTGAGCTAAAAAAGCGGGTCTCGAGACTGCCGGATGTCCGGGAGGAGATGCGAAGGAATCTTATCCGCAGGCTTGAAAGAAAAGAAGTCCTTTTTCCAGGCCTGATAGGTTATGACGACACCGTGATGCCGGGCCTTGTCAACGCCATCCTATGCGGCCACAATATTATCTTCCTGGGAGAGAGAGGACAGGGAAAGAGCAGGATAATAAGGGGTCTGGTAAATTTTTTAGATGAGGAAATCCCCGCCGTAGCCGGCTGTTCCATCAATGACGATCCCTTCAAACCCATTTGCATCGAATGCAAGAAAAAATTAGCTGAATTGGGAGATGACCTGCCCATCCATTATATCCCCAGGGACCGGAGGCTGGTCGAAAAACTGGCAACATCCGATGTAAGCACTGCCGATCTCATCGGGGAGGTGGACCCCATCAAGATCGCCCAGGGCAGGACCCTGGAGGATGAATCCGCGATCCATTTCGGCCTGGTCCCCAGGGCGAACAGGGGCATCTTTGCGGTGAATGAACTCCCAGATCTCGCGGAGAAGATCCAGGTGGCCTTTTTCAATATCATGGAGGAGAATGATTTCCAGATAAAGGGATTTCCTGTCCGACTTCCCCTGGATATCCTGATCGTGGCCACGGCCAACCCTGAGGATTACACCAGCCGGGGCAGGATCATCACACCCCTGAAGGATCGTTTTGACGTCCAGTTGAGGACCCACTATCCCATTGACAGGAAATATGAGATCGAGATCATGGAGCAGGAGGCGAGGCGCATTGTCTTTGAGGACGTGGAGGTCCAGGTCCCTCAATTCATGAAGGAGATTTTAGCGGAATTGACATTCCAGGCCAGGAACAGCACGGACATCAACCAGCAGTCAGGCGTGAGCTGCAGGGTATCCATTCGCAGTTATGAGTCCATTATAGGGAGCGCGATCAGGAGGTGTCTCGAGTTCGGGGAGGGGAAGGCCGTGCCACGAATCACGGACATTGAATCCACCTTTCCGGCTATTACGGGCAAACTGGAGCTTGATTACGAGGTAGCGGACAAAAAAGAGATGGATATCGTCGAGAAACTGGCTAAACGCGCCGTCAGGGCGGTCTTCGACGATTATTTCAGTATAGATAATCTTTCATCGGTCATAGACGCGTTCCAGAACGGCGTGGCGGCAGAGGTGTCCAGAGACCTCTCATCAGAGGAGTACATGGACGGGTACGAGGTGATTCCGGGGATGAGAGAAGCTGTTGGGAGCCTTGCGGACCCGGACAATCCACCGGAGGCCTCATCAGCAATGGAATTCATCCTCGAAGGTCTGCACCTGTGCAACAAACTCAACCGTGAGGTGATCAACGGGGGCATTGTCTATAAATGAAGAAGATTGTCTACAGACAATGGGACGGATCCCAACCGCCCTTCAGCCTGGACCGGAAGGAGATCGTTGACCGGTTTATGGAGAACATCATGAAGGGGATGAGCCCTAACCTCTCCATGTCACAGATGATCTGGGGAGGATTCTCCCTTGCTGGCATGGATTTCAGGGTCATGGGGCTTGAGGAGATGGTGGAAGAGATCCAGAAGCAGAAAGAGGAGATCTTTTCGAAATACAACCTTGAAAAGGCCTTTGACAGGCCGATGGATGAATTTCGGACTCTCCTCTCCGATGAGTACATGACCAGGATGGAACGCGGCGCGGATCATCCCCCATCCTATGAGGAACTCCCGCCAGGCCTTGTGGAAAAGATGAAGAGCCTTGCCGGTTTTAAGTTTCTAAACCATGACAGTCGTAAGACCCTTGATTATTGGATAGATCGGAAGAATGATATCGAAGACCTCTATGAATTTTACAGCCTCTACGGCCGGAAGTTTTTCGGGGAAGAATCCCTGGACTTTGATCAGGCCCTCGAGCTGATGCGGCGGTTCAAGGCATTGGAGAATCTGCAGCGCATGATCCTGACCGGGCAGATCTTTAAGGTGAGGCCGGAGGAGTTGAGAGAGATATTAGGTGAGGAGGCGGAGAGGTCACTCAATATTCTCCTTCAACTCCCAAGAATGATCACTGAAGAAGGGGTCGCGAGCCTCGACCGGTCGGGTCTCGATATGACGCCGAAAGGGATGCGTTCTCTTGCAGAGCTGGCCTTTGGCAAGGTCTATGAACAGGTCAGGAGGGACAGGGGAGGGGAGCACCGGGGCAATGCCCCCCAGACAGGGGAGATCCTGCCCGATTCCTCGCGTCCCTATGAGTATGGGGACCGCTTTGATCTTGACATCACAAAGACGATCCTGACCGCCGTATCTCAGAATCCAGATAGGGGCAAGGCCCTTGAGTTGCGGCCCGAAGATTTCTTTGTCAGGGAAAGGGAGACCCAGGTAACATCGACCACGGTTGTGCTTCTGGATCTTTCATGGTCCATGTCATGGGAAGGCCGTTTTGAGGCGGGCAAGAGGGTCGCCCTGGCCCTGGATCATTACATCAGGACAAGATTCCCCAAGGACAGGCTCCATATCGTGGGTTTCTCGACCCAGGCAAGGGAACTCCGGGGAAGGGATCTGGCCCTGGCAGTCTGGGATGCGGATGAGCCCTATACGAACCTGCAGGCGGGTCTCCGCCTGGCCATGAGCCTGATAAAGAGGAGCGGCAACAGGAACAACCGGGTGATCGTTATCACGGACGGCCAGCCCACGGCCTATTACAACGGCCCCCACCTCCATGTGGAGCTCCCCCACAACATATTGGGCATAAGCCCCAGTGCCTGCAAGGCAACCATTGGAGAGGCCAGAAAGGTCACGGCACAGGGGATGAATATAGAGACCTTTATGCTGGATGACAATCCCGCCCTTGTAGAATTTACGAGAGAGATCTCAAGGATAAACGGGGGAAGGGCCATAGTGTGCGTGCCCGGGGAGCTTGGGAAACTGGTAATGGTGGAGGAGATTAAACGAAGAAGAAGGGTATGAGCGGGATCTATGAAGCGTGCGGTGAGATTATATCTTCTATGCCTGATGAAGAAATCCGGTACTGTATTTCTCTTCAAGGGGATATCTACCTGCCAAGTAGCAAATGACCAGATATTTGAGGTTTGCCAAATTTTGGGGGAATTTAAAAGGGTTTCAAGGCGTAAACCCCAAATATCTGGTCATGGCAATGCCTGGTGGAATTTTAAAAAGCTATCCCCTTGAAGAGAAACACAATACATGCCTTTATCAGTAAATTTCTATAGGGTTAGGGTGATTTAAGTTAAGGAATAATTAAACACGGGCTCTTCTTGTTTTGATACGCTCAACCAGGAGGGATACAAAAAAAACGGCTGCAGCCACCATGATGATGGAGGCCCCGGAAGTGAGATTAAAATGATAGGACAGATAGAGTCCCCCTGTGGTGAAAAAAAGGTTCAAGATGATGGAATAGATCATCATCTTAGAGAGTGATCCGGCATACTTCTCTGCAATATAGGGCGGAATGGTCAGGAGGGCTATGATGAGTATCAGGCCCACTACCTGGATGACCATTACAACGGAAAGGGCGATCATGGCGATGAGTATGAAATAGAGAAACCTGACACGGACCCCCCGGACTTGGGCGAACTCGTCGTCGTATGAGAGGGATACAAGATCATTGTAATAATAGCCGACAATCAGGACCACGATAAGATCCAGTATGAGCATCAGCCACAGGTCAGAGGCAGGGACAGTCAGGATGCTTCCAAAGAGGTAGCTCATGAGATCCACGTTGTAGCCGGGGGTTATATCAATCAGGATCACGCCAAGGGCCATGCCCACGGCCCACAGGACGCCGATAATAGTGTCCGCCCTCTGCCTGGCCTTAATGCTCACCAGGGCCATTATCATGGCTATGAGTAAAGAGAACCCCAGAATACCCAAGAGGTAGGAAAAACCGAAAAAAAAGGCCAAGCCGATTCCACCATAGGCTGAGTGGGCAATACCGCCGGACATGAACACGATCCGGTTAACTACCACCAGGGTGCCTAATACCCCGCAGACGACACTTGCTAACAACCCGGCCAGAAGGGCGTTTCTCATAAATTCGAAGGACAGGGCCTCTATCACCTTAATCCTCCGAATGCTCCGGAAGGACCCGGTGGGGCAGCCCGTGCGCGATCAGTTCCACGGGGCAGTGATAGGCCATCTCAAGCATGTCTTTGGTGACCTCGGGCGCGTTGTGATAAAAGAGCTGCTGATTGACGCAGGCCACTGATTTGGCGTGACTCGTCAGGACCATGGCGTCATGGGTGACAAAGACGATGGTCACGGTCCTGTTGAGCTCCCTCAGGAAGTCATAGAACTCGGTCTTTCCCTTTGCATCTATACTTGCCATGGGCTCGTCCAGGAAGAGGATTTCCGGCTCAGATGCCAGGGCCCGGGCCAGAAAGACCCTCTGCCGCTGCCCGCCTGAGAGGTCGTCCATGAGGCTTAAACGATGTTTCCACATTTCGACCCTCTCCAGGGCCCGACGCACCCCGTCCCTGTCCTCCTTTGAAAATCTTTTCCATCCCCCTCCCCCCTTTAAGCGGCCCATGCGCACCACATCCTGAACGGAGATTGGGAAACCCCTATTCACATGGATATCCTGTGGTATGTAGCCGACGCAGGATGATGCCTCACGAGGCGGGCGCTCTAAAAGGCGTATTGTCCCCCTGTCGGGTGTAAGGATGCCCAGCACCAGTTTGACAAGGGTGGTCTTGCCGCCCCCGTTCGGCCCTATTATGGCAATGAAATCCCCGGAGTTAATGGTGAGATTAACCTCCTTGAGGATAGGATTTCCATTGTATGAAAACCACAGGTCCTGAATATCGACGACTATAGGATCACTCATTTTTTCTACCTCAAGGCCTCCCTGAATTTTTCAGCTATGCTCCTGAGATTCCCCGTCCAATTCTCGGCAAGGGGATCCGCTATAACGACCTGCCCGCCAATGGCCTTCGCAATGGTCCTCGCGCTTTTCGTGGAAATCTGGGGTTGAACGAATATCACCTTGATCCCGCGTTCCATAGCGTGTTCGATCAGGTGATGCAGCTCAGCGGGTTTCGGCTCTTTACCCTCAATCTCCACGGGGATCTGCCTGAGACCGTAGGCCCTTGCAAAGTACCCCCATGAGGGATGGAACACCAGAAACTCCTTCCCTTCCAGCCCGGAAAAGATATCCCGCAAATAGGATTCAAGCCCGTTAATTTCATCTATAAAGGCATTGTAGTTTGCAGCATAGGCCGTCCTCCCTGCCGGGTCAACCTCAATCAGCCCTTTGAGGATGTTTTCGGCCTGGGTCCTGACGAGCGGGGGAGAGGTCCAGATGTGGGGATCGAGATTTATTCGGCCAGGCGGGGTCTCACGCCCCTTTTCATCATGACTGTGCAGGGATGCCATTGGTATCTTTTTTATACCCCTGTCCGTGTGAACGATAAGCATTTGGGGATTTAGGGAAGCGATCCTTTTGAGCCATACCTCCTCAAAGTTTACACCGATCGCGAAATAGACGGCGGCCTTTGTTAGGGCGGCCATCTGTCCGGGTTTGGGCTCGTAGCTATGGGGGCTGGCTCCGGGCTCGACAAGGACGGAGACCTCCACCCTGTTGCCGCCGATTTTATCAACAAAGTATTTCTGGGGGAGGATACTGACAAAGACCTTCATGGAATCCCCGGCCTCCGTGCGAAGAGGCACAAAGATCCCCATCAACAATAATATCCCCGATAATATTGAAAAGACCCTTGGGAATCGGATCATAACCATCTCCAAAGAATAAAATGCAGATACAAAGGGCTGATCACAGAAGGAACGACCCTAATTATGATTGGGAGAGGAGCAGACTATGATCTTCTCTTTACACTCATCACATGTCTCGAGGGAGTGGTCTGCGCTGAACTCGTCCCAGTGCGTCTTCTGGTTCTTTGTGAGCATTCCGGAGCCGTTACACAAGGGACACACGCTCCCAAGTGCAGCAATAATAGCCGACCGTATGAATTCCGACCTGTTGGGTATGTCCTTTATGGCCAGTCGCAGGTCATTATCCACCTTAAATGTGATTATTTCCTGTTTTTTCTTCATCCCTTAACCCCCTGCCCATGGATTCCGTCTCCTGTAATGACAGCGTTCATTATTACTTCGTAATACGAATTATTACTTTTTAATACTAGTCTGTCAAGTCGAATTTTTCTTAAGCTTGATAAAGGTCATAATTCCTGATAAAAATAAAATGATTGGTGATGTTTAAAGCTGTGTGCATGGCTTCATTTTTCCCGAATCAGTTCTCGAGGTCAGGCGAGGCCATGACCTTTTTTGAAAGGGGATATCTCTTTAAAAATTCCACAAGACTCTGCCATGACTTAAAATTAGAGGTTTATGCCCATGAATCCATTGGAATCTCCTGTGAACATGTTGAACCTCTAATTTTAAGTCATTACTGACCAACGTGGTAGATATCCCCCTTGAGAAAAGGGTGATGGCCGAATGCCTGACTTTAAAATTGAATTATCCCATGCATATACTTTTGAATGTTACTAAATTCTTAAGATACCGGCCATGGAGATTGCAAATATTTAAATTGTCTGTTTATTTTGAGGAGGTTCTGTTATGGCAAAAGGCCCATCAGTAAAGACGATCATGGAACCCGCCACCGAGATCAGGG
>CAZGIZ010000103.1:0-16756 GCA_964526655.1 uncultured Desulfobacteraceae bacterium
TTATAACTGCTTTCGACTATCTATCTTTCAGATAAGGGCCTCGGGGACAACAGGCGACGGCGCCACCTCAGGAGGCTGATTTTCCATTTTCCCTTCTCGCGGACATATTCCATTTCATAGAATCCCTGCATCCAGTCGGGTGTTTCGCCTCCTATTTGGTCAAGGAAGTCCGACGGCAGGTCGCGGGGCCGGCAGAACTGTATGTAGAGGAGCCAGCTCCCAGTGGCCCTATCCCCGTCGACCTCCACGATGGGATGGACCACGAAATTGCCTTCAAGCCCGACATGCATGGCCGCAACCACATCCCTGAAGATCGCCCTGATCTCTTCCTTGCCTCTCGCAATGCCCTGTGGAAAATCGATTACACCGTCTTCCGAAAAGCAATCAAAGACTTCCGGCCAATCAGCGGTCGTGAGGCAGTTTACATAGTGGACATGGAGCTTCTGGATCTGATCGATATCTTCCAGTCTTTTGACTCTTCTTTCCAATTCTTCCATAGACATATCATGCCTCCATCATTTCTCTTTTTATTTTTAATCCATGCGTCGAGCTACCGCCTATTTGGTAAATGATTGTTGACTCAATATAAAGATTATGTCAAGCCGGAATAGGGTTGTAACGGTGGAGTTTTTCTACGGTGACAATGTCCTTGACGCAACAGGGGAATTACCCTATACTCCTTCCCCGAATAGGCAATTTCTTGTCAATTTAAACAATTTTAATTCAGGAAGGACAGATTATGGCAGAAGATCGCAATAAGGGTAAAGAACCTTTATGGCTGCTCATTGAAGAGCAGATTCAACAATACACTGACGACGATTTTACTGGGGCAAACAGCCTGGCGACCTCGCAGAAAATCGCAGAGGAGCTGGATAAAACCGGCTATAATGTGTCGAAACACGGCGGCAACTGGATGCAGTTAACAGCCGCGGTAAAGGCACGCGGCCGGGTCGGCAGGCCCTTTATGCAGGATTTTAACCAGGCGGTTTCCGCCCTGGCCCTGGACGACATCAAAGACAGTTACGCCACGGCCATGAAGATAATTCGTGAGCTGGGTAAGGACTGGCCCTCCTTCCTGGCCTCAAAACACAGACCAGAGGTGGATGAGATCGTCGGAAATATAAAAATCGAATTGATGATAACAAAGGCAAAAGAGCTCGCAGGTGAACAGGGAATACGCTACCTCATCTCCGAATCCTTTGAGCCCAAAGCCATAATGGAGGCCCTGGGTGTATCGGAAGAAGAATACAAGAGTGCAAAGGCCAAAATGGACGCGGAACTCGCAGAAAAAGCAAGGGTTCAGAAGTTGTTTACGGATATGAAAGACGCTTCTGAAGAAGACAAGATTAAACAACTCCTCAATAAAAACGCGGCAGACGAACTCATCAAGGAAATCGGCGGTATCGAGCAATCCGCGATTGACGCGGTGAAAAAGGCCATGGAGGCGGAGCTGGCTGAAAAGAAGAGAAAAGAAGAAGAACTGGCCGCCAAAAAAGCGGCTGAAGCGGCAGGTCCTGCCCTGGAAGATATCGATTCGGACAAAATGCTCGAATACATCGAAGGAATCCGGGAAATCCTGGAATTCTCTAATGTGGAAAAGGATATCCGGACAATGTGCGAACAGAGTTCTATTCCCAAGGCCCTGGTGGACATAGCGATTTCCGATCCCGACAAACTGGATGAACTGGAGGAGAAGGCCGGGGGGTAATGGGAAGAAGGCGCATGGCACAGCCCTTCAATATTGCTCTGGGCCGTGAACCTGTCGAACGGGGCATAAGGCGTGGGGGTAAATCAAAATAAGAAATCTTTCCTTGCGCCCTGAGCCCTACGCCCTGAGCCTTTCTGCAAGATGCGTATATCTCCTCCTTATCCTGTCGTTCCTTATGCCCATGGCCAACGCCTTCTTGCTCCCCACGATCACCACGAGCCTCTTCCCCCTTGTGACGGCCGTGTATATGAGGTTCCGCTGGAGCAGGACGTAATGCTGGCTCAGAAGGGGTATAATGACCGCCGGATACTCGCTGCCCTGGGATTTATGGACCGATATGGCATAGGCCAGGGTCACTTCATCCAGCTCTGAGTAGTCGTAGGGGACGGGGACACCGTTGAAGTCGATGGTTACTTCCTGATTGTCAGGGTCGATTGAGATGATCCTCCCGATATCCCCGTTAAAGACCTCCTTTTCATAGTTGTTTCTGACCTGCATGACCTTGTCATTAAGCCTGAACATCCTGTCACCCCTGGTAAGACCGGTATTTGAGGGATTCAGGACCTCCTGGAGGGTCCTGTTCAGATTTCCCGTGCCGGCAAGTCCCTTATGCATGGGGGAGAGGACCTGGATGTCGTTAACGGGGTCGAGTCGAAAACGTCCGGGGATACGGTTTTGCACGAGTTCAGTGATGACGGCCACTGCCTGCTCCGGGTCATCCTGTTCAATAAAATAGAAGTCCCCCAGTTCCTGCCTGTCCTGGGTAAGCTCTGGTATGAGCCCATTGTTTATCTTATGGGCATTGACTATTATCTGGCTCTCTCCGGCCTGCCTGAAGATCTCGTTCAGCTCCACAACCGGGAACATTGCCGAAGCGATGATGTCCTTAAGGACGCTGCCGGCCCCCACTGAAGGCAGTTGATTGACGTCTCCCACCAGGATCACGGTGGCCCTGTCAGGTACGGCCTTGAGGAGGTGGTGCATGAGAATGGTGTCTATCATGGAGACCTCGTCCAGGATCAGGACATCCGCGTCCAGGGGATTGTCCTGGTTCCTCTGAAAGCCCCCCTTCTGCAGGCTGTATTCAAGGAGCCTGTGGATGGTCTTCGCAGGATAACCCGTGGCCTCGCTCATCCTCTTGGATGCCCGTCCAGTAGGCGCGGCCAGTAGGATCTTTGTGCCGAGCTCCCTGTAAATCCGGATAACCGCGTTAATGATCGTGGTCTTTCCCGTGCCGGGGCCCCCTGTGATCACCATTATCTTGTCAGAGATGGCGCTCTTTACCGCACTGATCTGCTGCAGGGCCAGGTCCAGTCCTATAATCTTCTGGACCCATTTAACGGCCTTATCTTGATCAATCCTGCGTATCTCCTTTTGGGAAGTCCGAAGTCGAGAGAGATTTTCGGCTATCCCTGCCTCCGATACATGAAACCTCTTGAGGTACACAGCCTTTTTGTCGGGCTGGAATTGCTCAAGGTCAAGGTTCAAATCCTCGATGACGATCCTGTCTTCATAGGCAAGGGGTCCGATGGCCTCAATAATGATCTTCCTGTCCACCTCCAGGATCTCAACGCATCTTTCAAGCAGGAGTTCGTAGGGATAAAAGACGTGTCCTTCTTCAGCGAGCTGGTTCATGACATAGAGGATTCCCGCCTCGGCCCTTACGGGTGCGTTCTTTTCAAAACCCAGCTTTTCGGCTATCCTGTCGGCGCTTTGAAACCCGATCCCGAAGATGTCCGTGGCAAGCCTGTAGGGGTTTTGTGTCACAACGGAGACGGAATCGTGCCCGTACCGCTTGAAGATCTTGGTTGCGTAACCGGACCCGACGCCATGGGCCTGGAGGAAGATCATGAGATCCCGGATCTCCTTCTGCTCCGTCCAGGCCTTTTTTATCATCTCGACACGCTTAGGCCCCACTCCCTCGATCTTTACAAGCTCATCAACGCTGTGCTCAATAATCTCAAGGGTCTTCTCACCGAATTCCTGCACAATCCTGGAGGCCATTACCGGGCCTATGCCCTTGATAAGACCTGAGCCTAAGTATCTCTTTATCCCGTGGACGGTGGCGGGGACCTTTATCCTGTGTGTCTCGACCTTGAACTGTCTGCCGAAACGGGGATGTTCCATCCAGGCACCCTTTACGGACAATATTTCTCCGGGGGTTGGCGCGATAATATTCCCGACAACCGTGACAGGTTCGGGATATCCCTTTACCCTGAGCCTGGCGACAGTGTATCCTGTCTCCTCGTTGGAATAGGTTATCCTCTCAATCTGTCCTTCAATTTCGATGTTAGAATCGATTTCCGCCATTGCACCCTGCCCGGTGTCCTGATGTGACTTTCTAATAGTTGGCTTTAAGACAAGTTTGAATAAAAATTTCTGAGCTATATTCTTCCTCAAGGGATTTCGATGAAGAAGGCTTAGGGCACAGGGCACAAGGCGCAAGGGTAAATAAAAACACCTTGAGCCCTTAGCCTTAAGCCTTGAGCCTCTTTGCAGATCCCCTTGAAGAGAAACATAGTACTAAGTTCCTATCCCCATCATTCGATGCAAAAGGAAATAAATATATTATAGATATTGTCTTGTAGCAAGAAGGGTCAAAAAAAACCCCGACCGGAGTCGGGGTCACCGGATGTGCCGTTACATTCTATTACCAATCTTTTTCCTCCCAAGGGATGGAACAGTTTGAAAAGTAACGAACACCCCAGCATGAGGCACTTATTCCATGAATAAGTGATAATATCAAGATAGATTTTTCAGCGGATCAAATATTTTTCAAAAAAGCATTAAGAGACCGAAGTTCCGCCCCCTCATGGAGATGGTGCCAGTGTCCATTGTCATAGCTTTCACGCTTCAGGATCTCCAGGGCCACTATACAATGCCCTTTTAACCTTCCCATCTCCTGTCTGGCAATATCCCTGATCTCCGTGTCAAGGTCCTGAAGGGGGCATTGGCCGTCGTTTGAATGGTATTTTATCTTCAATCTGTCCCCTGCCTTCAGACATGACAGAATGCCTGAATTCTCCTTGACGAGAATGAAAACGGACTTTACCTCGGTCCGCCAGACCTTGAACTGGTATACAACGCCGAGTTCAGGTGCAGGGATCTCTACGCTGTAATAAGTAGTGGGATTTCGGTCGGGTGCTGCCGGGAACTCAGATAATCCAACAGGTGCGGGGTGATTTTCCATGGACGCCTCCTTTGGGTGGTCGGTTTTCAGGCGTTACTATCCTCCGGAAAAATCTTGTCTCTATCAGAGAGGTCATATCCCAGGGCCAGGATAATCTTTCGCTTGGTCTCCAGCCTGCAGCCCATTCCCTTCTCGATCCTGTCAAGGGTGAGGGTGGAGATCCCTGCTCTTCTGGCAAGCTCTGATTTGCTTATTAGGAGCTCTTCTCTGATCTTTTTTAACATTGCTGAGTCGGTTCTTTTGGGTGTTCCATAATTTATATATAATTATGCATATATAATTATATTTGTCAAGCCATTTTAATAAATTAGAAACAATATTTTTAAATTAATTACATGTAGGGGTTAAATAAATTATTTTTACAATATATTGTGCTTTTATTGCCCCCGGAAGCCGCCGGAAATAATTGTTATTGATCCATCCTCTCTTCCTGGACAAGAATTGAAAAGGTTCTGCTACTGGTGGTCGCTGGATGATTGTACTTTTAAATATCCACAAGATATGATACACAAAACAGGAAAAAATCAGACCCTTATCCCCTGAAGTCCTTACAGAAAGTGACGGAACCTATAATTCATAATATCCGTGGTGTGAAAGGCTGCGCCCGAAGGGGGTCTGAGTAAAGAGGACAGGGAAAAAGGGGAGTGTGACCCATGATCCGGATTAATACTATGGGGTGAGTGACGGGATTCGAACCCGCGACCGCTGGGGCCACAACCCAGTGCTCTTCCAGCTGAGCTACACCCACCATTATAAAATAGCGTCCATCCCTAATTAACCGATTTCTGGATGGAGTATTAAATGTTTTTATCACTCTTTTGGAATTTTGCAATAAAAAGTTGATCGGTTTTGGACGATTTCAGGCCTGAGGGGCAAAACGCGGGTTTTGATGCTGAAATGACAAATTAACAGGGGAATCATAATGCCAGACCCTAAAATAGAGATGTTCAGGATGATACCGTCGGTGGACCGCCTGCTGGAAGGCCCCTATCTCAAGGAAGCGGAATCCGCATATCCCCGGGGCCTTATCCTCAGGGCCATAAACGATGTCCTTGATGAGACGAGAAGGCGCATAGAAAAGGGTGACGGGATCAAGGACCCCTCTGACCTGAGCCTTGAATCCATTTCCAGGGAGGCTGTGAAAAGGCTGCGACTCCTTGCGAGGCCGAGCCTGAGGCAGGTCATTAACGCGACGGGCGTGGTTATTCATACGAATCTGGGGCGGTCAATATTAGCGGAAAGGGTAATTCAGAGATTCGGGCCCCTGAGCGGCGGGTACAGTAACCTCGAATATGACCTGGAAAAGGGGAAGAGGGGCAGCAGGTACAGCCACGTGGAAGGTATTCTCAAGGAACTCACATCCGCTGAAGCCGCCATGGTTGTCAATAATAACGCGGCCGCGGTCCTCGTGTCCCTGGATACGCTGGCCAGGGGACGCGAGGTGATCGTCTCCCGGGGCGAGCTCGTGGAGATCGGAGGTTCCTTCAGGATACCCGATGTCATGAAGAAGAGCGGGGCAAGGATGAAGGAAATAGGCACGACCAACAAGACCCACCTCAGGGATTACGAGGAGGCGATCAGTCCTGATACGGCTCTTCTTTTGAAGGTGCACAGGAGCAATTTTCAGATAGTAGGGTTTACAGAGGAAGTGGAGACATCCCAACTGGTGGATCTGGGAAAGAGGCACGGGCTGCCCGTGATGGAAGATCTGGGAAGCGGCTGTCTGATGGATTTTAAAGGATATGGTATTGAAAGGGAGCCCACGGTCCAGGAGGTCCTTGCCCAGGGCGTGGACATAGTCACCTTCAGCGGCGACAAACTTTTAGGGGGACCCCAGGCCGGCGTTATCCTTGGGAGGCGGGACCTGGTGGAGGCCATAAAGAAGAATCAGCTCAACAGGGCCCTCAGGATAGACAAGCTGACGCTCCTTGCCATGGAGGAGACCCTTAACATATACAGGGATGAGAGGGTCGCCCTTAAGGAAATCCCCACATTGCGGATGATCAGCCAGCCCTATGACAGCCTGAGAAAGAAGGCCCGCCGGCTGATGCGGATGATCGGCAAAACGGACGCGGCAGCCTTTGAGGTCGATCTGACCAAGGGAGGATCAAAGGTTGGTGGGGGCGCCCTGCCGCTCCTGGAGCTTCCAACGGCGCTATTGCGTTTGATACCAAAAGGACTTTCCGCCCATTTTATGGATGAGTGGTTGAAATCCTATGAGCCTCCCATTATTGTGAGGATAGAGCAGGACAATGTCCTCCTGGATGTGAGGACTATTCAGGACAGGGAATTACGGATCGTGGCAAAGGCCCTGGGGGAATTATCCGGCCAGGGCGGGACAATATGAGGTGTTGCCGTGAAAAAGATGATTGAGAAGATTCTTCGGGAGAGCATAAAGGTAAAGGAAGGTTTTATCCGGGAGAATATTCAGGAACTGATACTCCTGGCCGAGAAGATTGTCCTGGCCTTTACAAACGACCGGAAGCTCCTGATCTGCGGAAACGGGGGGAGCGCGGCCGACGCCCAGCACATAGCCGCTGAATTCGTGAACCGTTTTGAGCTTGAGAGGCCTCCCCTTCCGGCCATAGCCCTAACCACTGATACATCAATTATTACAAGCATAGGTAACGATTACTCCTTTGATGATGTATTCGCAAAACAGGTAAAGGCTATCGGGGTTGAAGGAGATATCCTGCTTGCCATAAGCACCAGCGGGTCTTCCCCCAATATCCTGGCAGCCGCGGAGGCGGCGGAAAACCAGGGGATATATGTGGCCGGGCTAACCGGAAGGGATGGAGGGAAACTCAAGGAAGTCGCGGACTCCTGCCTTGTGGTAAAAAGCGATTCAACTGCCAGGGTCCAGGAGACCCATATCCTTACAGGCCATATAATCTGCAAGCTCGTGGACTATATCCTCTTTCAGCAGGGGGTACCGGATAATTAGTGCTCATCCATAAACTAACGTTTTTGGATTCGCGCCATCAGCATTCGGCTATCAGCTTTCAGCAAAACATATTAAAAGCAAAGGTTTGGCTGACTTCTGATCGCTGACCGCTAAAGGCTCTATCCAGAAATTGGCTGTTTCCGAATAGACACTTATTGGCTTCAGACTTCCGAATGGTATGGCCAAGCCTACATAGATGAACGAGGTCCTTTCTATGACAAAATGGAATCCCATATCGCTTGAGGGGATAAAGACCTATCCCTTAGGGGAGAGATCAAGCAAGGTGAGCATAGAAGATTTCGGCAGGCCCTGGTCCAAGGGCGGGGACATGCGGGAATGGCTCGGATCGCTCCCGGGGATACTGGCCGGGAGCGACTTCAGGCGGGTGGCGGACAATATAGCAAAGGCTGCAAAATCCAAAAAAATGGTTATCTTAGGAATCGGGGCACACGTGATAAAGGTGGGCCTGAGTCCCCTGATAATAGACCTCATGGAAAGGGGAATAATAAGCGCCCTGGCCATGAACGGGGCAGGGATCATACACGATGCCGAGGTGGCCATGGTGGGTCACACCTCAGAGGATGTGGATTCACGGCTTGGGGAAGGCCGTTTCGGCATGGCCGAAGAGACGGGGAGATATCTTAACAGGGCCATAAAGGAGGGCGCCGGCAGGGGAAAGGGACTTGGAGAGGCGGTCGGCTCCATGCTCCTCAGGGAAAAATTCCCCAATAACCGTTTCAGCCTCCTTGCAAGGGGTCTTGAGCTGAACATCCCCGTGACCGTCCACGTGGCCATAGGTACCGATACCATCCACTTTCATCCGGATACGGAAGGGGATTCCCTGGGCAAGACGTCCCATCTCGACTTCCGGATCTTCGCGGATCTCGTATCAAGACTGGAGGGCGGGGTTTTCATTAACATGGGGTCCGCAGTCATTATTCCAGAGGTCTTTTTAAAGGCCTTAACCCTGGTCAGGAACCTGGGCCACAATGTAAAGAGGTTCACGACCCTTAACATGGATTTCATAAAGGGCTACCGGCCCATGACGAACGTGGTAAACAGGCCCACCCTTGAAGGTGGAGAGGGATACGCCCTTGTGGGCCATCATGAGATCATGTTCCCTCTCCTGGCCGCGGCGGTTATTGAAGCGCTGGACGAGTAAACAGAATGTCGGCGCCGTCGCCATCACAGTCGCCGGAGGCCATGGCGGATAAAAAGGCGGGCCAAGAGGCGCAGGGAAGAAAAAGTGATATCATAACCGGAGTTTTTGGGTTTGAAATTTTAGTATCAAAGGAGAATTTTTAACATGCCCATCTATGAATATAAGTGTATGAATTGCGATAAGGAATTTGAATATCTGGTGCTTGGAAGCGACAGCTCCGTGGTATGTCCTGAATGCGATGGCAATAAGGTAAAACGAAAGATGTCCGCTTGCAGCTTCAAGAGCAGCGGCAGCTATTCGTCGCCTTCATCCGGATCATCCGGGTGCGCCTCCTGTTCCAGCACTAACTGCAGCACATGCCATTGAAAAGGGGTAGATTTGTTCCGGATAGGTCTCGGATATGATGTCCATCAACTGGTCGAGGGAAGGCCCCTCATTATCGGGGGCCTTCGGATTCCCCATAAGACAGGTCTGATGGGACACTCCGACGCGGACGTCCTGACCCACGCCATCATGGACGGGATATTGGGGGCCATGGCCATGGGTGATATCGGCAGTCATTTCCCCGATACGGACCCCGCCTATAGGGATATGGACAGCCTTTTAATGCTCGGAAAGGTCATGGAATGGGTAAAAAAGGACGGTTTCAGGATAAACAATATAGACAGCACCATTATCGCTGAGAGGCCCAGACTCGCGCCCCATATCGAGGGAATGAAGGAGAGGCTTTCCAGGGTGCTCGAGGTCCGGACCGGCCAGATCAATATCAAGGCCACCACAACTGAGGGGCTGGGCTTTTGCGGACGCGAAGAAGGGATTGCGGCCTTTTCCGTGGTGAGTCTTATTAAATAGTGCTCGCTCATAAACTTGCGTTTTTGAACTTCCATCCTCCCTATAGGCAGGCTACTGCGGAGGACGGGCGCGCTATCAGCAATCAGCTTTTAGCTATCAGCTAAAAACATTAGGAACAAAGGCCTGGCTGAGTGCTGATCGCTGACCGCTGAAAGCTGCATAAACCTTCTACCTCTCAATCATCAAAGACTATCTTGTCATGAACCAAGCAGGAGACACAGGAATGACGATAAGGTTGTACAACACGGCCTCAAGGAAAAAAGAGGAGTTTAAGCCGATAAACCCCGGCCGGGTGGGTATCTATGTGTGCGGGGTCACGGTCTATGACCTGTGCCACATCGGTCACGCGCGATCCGTCATAGTCTTCGATGTCCTCGTAAGATACCTGAGGGCCAGGGGATATGAGGTCACTTACGTGCGAAACTTCACTGATGTGGATGACAAGATCATAGAGAGGGCCAATAATTTGGGAAAGGAGCCCGCTGCCCTGGCCCGGGAGTTCATCGATGCCTTTCATGAAGACATGGACCGCCTCCTGGTCCTGAGGGCTGACAGGGAGCCAAGGGCGACCGCGCATATCCCGGACATGATCGAAATGATCAAGACCTTAATGGAAAAGGGATTCGCCTATGTCCAGGACAATGACGTCTTCTTCTCCGTTGAAAAATTTGAAAGCTACGGGAGGCTCTCGGGGAGAAGGCTGGAAGACATGAAGGCCGGAACCAGGATCGCGGTGGATGAGAGGAAAAGGCACCCCATGGATTTTGCCCTGTGGAAGGGGGCCAAACCTGGTGAACCCCAATGGGAGAGCCCATGGGGGCCCGGGAGACCGGGATGGCACCTGGAGTGCTCCGTGATGAGCAACTCCTTCCTGGGCGCCACCTTTGACATACACGGCGGGGGAAAGGATCTCCTCTTTCCCCATCACGAGAACGAGAGGGCCCAGTCCATGGCCGCAAACGGCCTGGAATTCGCGCGCTACTGGATTCACAACGGTTTTGTGACCGTTGAGTCGGAAAAGATGTCCAAGTCTCTGGGCAACTTCGTCACCATACGCGAGGCCCTGAAAGAGTACCCCGCAGAGGTCATAAGGCTCTTTCTCCTTTCAAAACACTACAGGAGCCCCCTGGATTTCACAAGAAAGGATGTCCTTGATCTCCAGTCGGGGCTTGTCAGGATCTACCGGACCATCCAGAGGCTCGAGACCCTCCTTGGGCCGTACAGGGGCAAGGAGGCCGATCAGGAATCAGGTCCCCTTTCCCTGGAACACGGGGGCGAACTCCTGACCCGGTTCGTTGAAACCATGGACGATGACCTCAATACTGCGGGGGCCCTGGGGCTGATCTTTGAAAAGGTCAAGGAGATGAACAGGCGTATGGACACCCTCGGAGAAAACCCCGACCAATCCATGCTCGAAGGACTTAAGCTTGAGAGGCGGGATCTCTTCAATGCCGCGGGCGTGCTCGGAATACTGGGGGAGAACCCAGAGGATTTTTTCACGAAAATCACGGGGCCCTCGGAGGTCGATCCCCGGGAAATCGAAGAGATGATCGGGGAGAGGACGCATGCCAGGGCTCAAAAGGACTGGGCGCGGGCGGACGCCATAAGGGACCGGCTCAAGGAGATGGGCGTAGTCCTGGAGGACGGCCCCCAGGGGACTACATGGAGATCGGACATATAGCAACGTCATTATCATATTTTAAAAAATAATTGTAGATAGATGCTCATTGCTAATAATGATGGGACTTAAGGCGCATGGCGCAAGGCACAAGGGGATGTCCCAAGGGAGGCGGTCTTACCTTGCGCCTTGTGCCCTACGCCCTGCGCCTGATGTTTATTATCTCTTAAACCATTCTATGATTACCGTATTATTAAAATATTCTGCATTGATTTGGTGGAGCCGTCATGTTTGAAATTGTTTCAGACCTTGAACCCTGCGGGGACCAGCCCCGGGCCATAGATGACCTGGCCCAGGGCGTCAGGCGAGGCCTCAACCATCAGGTCCTTCTGGGAGTAACGGGCTCGGGAAAGACCTTTACCATGGCGCATGTCATAGCGCGCGTCCAGAAGCCCACCCTGATAATCGCGCCCAATAAGACCCTGGCGGCCCAGCTCTACGGTGAATTCAAAAATATTTTCCCGAACAACGCCGTGGAATATTTTGTGAGCTACTACGATTACTACCAACCAGAGGCATACATACCCCAGTCCGACACCTACATACAGAAGGACGCCCACATCAATGAGTACATCGACAAGATGAGGCACTCCGCGACCAGGTCCCTCCTGGACAGGGACGACGTGATCATTGTGGCCAGCGTTTCATGCATCTACGGTCTTGGATCCCCCGAGGCCTACCATAATATGCTCCTCTACGTAGAGAGGGGTGCCCCCCTTTCAAGGGAAGAGGCCGTAAAGAGGCTGGTGGAGATACAGTACGAGAGGGGGGATTACGATTTTTACAGGGGCAGGTTCCGGGTGAGGGGGGATGTCCTGGATATATATCCCGCCCACGAGGAGGAGCGGGCCCTTCGCATCATCTTTTTCGGGGATGAGGTCGAGAGGATCCAGGAGATAGACCCCCTGAAAGGTAGGGCTGTCAATGAGCTGAACCGGGTCACCGTGTATCCGGCCACCCATTACGTCACCACAGAGGAGATACGCGAAAGGGCAATTAACGCCATCAGGGAGGAGCTGAAGGAGAGGGTGGAGGCCTTCCGGTCCCAGGATAAGCTCATAGAGGCCCAGAGGATAGAGGAACGCACCCTCTTTGACCTGGAGATGATGATGGAGATGGGATACTGCCACGGGATCGAGAACTATTCAAGGCACCTGACGGGAAGGGCCCAGGGCGAGGCCCCCCCGACACTGCTTGACTACTTTCCAAGGGACTGCATGGTCATTATTGACGAGAGCCACATCACCGTTCCCCAGCTCAACGGGATGTACAGGGGGGATCGCTCGAGAAAGGAGACCCTTGTGGAATACGGGTTCCGGCTCCCCTCCGCCCTTGATAACAGGCCGTTGAAATTCGAGGAATTTGAGAAAAAGGTAAAGCAGACCATCTATGTCTCCGCCACTCCCGGCCCCTATGAGCTGGAAATGTCAGAGGCCCTGGCCGAGCAGATCATAAGGCCGACTGGGTTAGCCGATCCTGAGATAGTTGTCCGTCCAGCCTCCAACCAGGTTGACGATCTCCTGGCCAGGATCAGGGAGAGGGTGGAGAAGAATGAAAGGGTCCTTGTCACGACACTCACGAAGAGGATGGCGGAGGACCTCACGGAATACTATTCCGAGCTGGGGGTCAGGGTAAGGTACCTCCACTCTGACATAAAGACCATCGAGAGGATGGAGATTATCCGCGACCTGCGCCTGGGCGAGTTCGACGTCCTGGTCGGGATTAATCTCCTGAGGGAGGGACTGGACCTGCCAGAGGTATCCCTGGTGGCCATACTTGACGCGGACAAGGAGGGGTTTCTCCGCTCTGAAAGGTCCCTGATACAGACGAGCGGGAGGGCGGCGAGGAACATCTCAGGAACAGTATTGCTTTACGCCGATCAATACACTGGCTCCATGGAAAGGGCCATTGAGGAGAGCAGCCGCCGTCGCAGGATACAGCTTGAGTACAACGAGGAGCACAGCATCACTCCTGAATCCATTAAAAAGAAAATCGATGATATCCTCGGATCGGTCTATGAGGCGGACTACGTGACAGTCCCAGTGGTCGCCGAAGACGGGAGGAAGTATCTTGGACCGGATGTTCTCCGGGAGATGATCGCTGATCTGGAGGCCAGGATGAAGGAGGCGGCCTCAAGGCTGGAATTTGAAGAGGCTGCCAGGTTGAGGGACGAGATCAGGGACCTTAAACAGGATGAGCTCGAGACAAGGGGGTAAAATACCTGAAATGAAATTAAGGACAAAAATCTTTATCTCTCTGTTGATTCTCGCGGTGCTGGACATGGTCATTCCCATCCCCTTCGCCGCGATTCTGCTGCTCTATGTGGTATTGGACAAACCGCCCTGGTTCAGGCGGATGGTCGAGGATGTGTACGAGACCTGAGGGGGGACAAGTCTTCTTGATTATTCGAGGAGACTGTCTTTAAATCCATGCATAGAAGCCTCTTGTAAAATTGCTATTATTGCCTTTTTCTGTCATTCCTTCGAAAGCAGGAATCCAGTAAATTCAAGGTCTTCTGGACTCCGGCTGGAGTTTATCCCGCATGTGACGCGGGGCCGGAGTGACGCCATTTTTAGAATTTTCTAAGAGGCTCATAGGAAAGATTTAAGTTCGAGTCGCGGTTAGGTCCATGCCGCTGATAAGGTTTGGCTGACTGCTGATCGCTGAAAGCTCTATCCAGAAATTGACTGCTTCTGGATGCACACTGTTAATCAGCATATGACTCTATTTATCACGTTTCACAGGAAAGGCGTAGTTTATGATTAAAGCAGAAGATATCATGACAAGAGAGCTTGTCACGGTCTCACAAAGGATGGAGATCGTCAATGCAGCGAAGATCCTGCTTGAAAAGGGGATAAACGGTGTCCCCGTTGTTGATGCAGGCAAGCTTGTAGGCATACTTTGCCAGAGCGATCTCATAGCCCAGCAGAAGGACCTCCCCCTTCCGTCCGTCTTTACCCTCCTGGACGGCTTTATCCCCCTGAGCTCAACAAGGCATCTGGAAAAGGCGGTCAAGAAGATAGCGGCCACCACTGTGGCTGACGCCATGACCCCTGATCCGGTCACGGTCAAGCCCGATACCCCCATCGACGAGATCGCGAGCCTCATGCTGGACAAGAATTTTCACACGATTCCAGTGGTGGATAAAGGTAAGCTCGTGGGGATTATCGGAAAAGAGGATGTGTTGAGGACCCTGCTCCCTTCCGCGGAATAGCGAGCGCCTCAAATCACCTCGGGTCCCCCCAGAGGAACCGATCACTGAAGGCCTGCGGGAGGCGGGTGCTGATCTTGACGAGGAGAGCCACTGCCCCTATTGAAAAGAGGAGCCTGGCCAGGAGGATGCCCGAGAGGTGGCCCCCGGCCATAACCATAAGCAGTGTGTCTTCTATAAGGCTGTGGGAGAGGCCCATCAGGGTGAGGGAGAAAAAGACATCCTTTTTGTCGAGGTGACCGGACCTTGCCTCATGGATAATGAGCCCCCCGCCAAAGGATATTCCCATGGTCAGCCCGATCACGGCAATGGCCGTGCCCTTGGGTCCGATGCCCATGAATCTCAAAAAGGGCTGCAACACCCGGTTCAGGTAGTCGATGATTTTCAGCTTTTTGAGCAGGTGCATGAGCATGAAAAGCCCCAGGATAATCAGGAAAATGTAAATGAGGTTCCTTGCTTCATCCAGGACCCAGGAATAGATGGACTGCCCCTGGGACGTATCATTGGTATCCTGTCTCAGCAATATGGCCACGGGGGTCTGGAGCAGGTTGAGGGAGGAATAGAAGAGATTGAGGAGCCATCCGAAGACTATGGCGGAACCCAGCCTGGAAAGGGCCTGGAAGATGAGGCGGGGGCCCGAGGCCTGGGCGATCTTCAGCTCTATGGGCAGGGTATGGGCCACGAGCATCATGGTGCAGAGGACGGTGGCCTGGGCCGTTGTGATGGGTGTCTCCGGAAGGAGGGAGAGGAGCACCACGATACCCCCGTAGAGGTTGTTCAGTATGGCCGTGGCCCAGACAAGCCCCATTTCGCCGGGCAGGCCCACTATCTTCATGACGGGTGAAAGGGGAACGGCCAGGTATTTGATAAGGTCGAGCTCCTGAAGGATCTTGACGGCGACGATTATGGGCACCATGATCTTGAAGAGGTCAAGGCTCAATCTTGAGGCGTCGCCAAGGAGACGTATAAGGGAGTTTAAAAAGGGCCTGTTTTGGATTATGGATTTATTTTTCCTGTTCATAACGATTCTATTTCTGATAAAAAACAATTATTAATATAATTACAGTTTTTAAGGCATAAGAAAAGAGGACAATTTTACGGGGGATGAAAAAGATTAAAAAATGAAAACAGTCTATATCCTTTCCATATGGGTTCTTTTTATTTTAATCACCTTTGGGGCAGGCGGGACCGCCCGTGGGGCCCTGCCCGGGTCCTTCGGCCGCATGGAGGCGGAGGCCATTCAAAAGATTAACAGCATGAATGTCAACCCCGAGGAAAAGGCCAGGATGATAAGAGAGGTAAAGGAGACCCTAAGGGAGGCGGCCCTGGAGCACCAGTATGCCGTTGAGGCCGTCAAACGAACACAGGCCTATTTGGATGCTGGCGGGATAGCCCCCGAGTCCTTTAAGGCCTATGTCAAGGCCTCGAGCCAGGCCCTTGGCATGATCGGGGACGGGGCCCTTGCCAGTGAGACCATGCTCCAGGTCAGTCAATTGGGCAATGACATGTACCTGCCCGAGGAGGCCAAGGGGACGGCCCAGGCCCTCACGGTCATGGGCGCAGTAATGCAGAAGGCCGGAGACAAGCTGAACAATATCGTGCCCGGCCTCGGGGAGGTGGTGTCCGGGTACGGGCAGGTTGCCCAGAAACTCGCGGGCATGACCTCGGGGATTGCCGAGGCCCGGACCAGGCAGGTCGAGGGCTACTTTCAGAACATACGTGGAGGTTCGGCCGAGGACAGGCTCCTTAACGAGACCAGGGCGGACGGCCTTGCCAGACAGCTCGACCTGTGGGAGACCGGGGTCCAGGTCGCCAGGGCGGACTTCGGGGGCCAGGCGGACAAATACTTCCTCAAGGTAGGAGACACATACCAAGAGGTCGAGGACCTCAACGGTCTGAAAAAGGTCGTCGGTGACTGGCGGGTGACCCACAACGGGACGGTCCCGGACGCCAAGACCCTCAAGACCCTCCTTGACGGGGGAACTGTCAAGGAAAAGTACGCGACATGGGA
>CAZGIZ010000104.1:0-16731 GCA_964526655.1 uncultured Desulfobacteraceae bacterium
TACCCGAGTTATGTGAGCAATGCTCTCGGAATTGGAGCAAAAATTTATGAGACAGGGCTTTCTTTGGCTGAGCTTGCCCACAGGATTGAAAAGACTGAGCACGAAATTTATCGATCATCCGTCAACGCTATTGGTTTGAAGGAGTACCGGCACAATCTTTCCGCTGAACGATCCCGAGTTGTCTCGGAGGTCAAGGCCGCTTGGGCGCAGGTCAAATCCATGGCCGAACCGCTCGATGTTCTGGTCGATGATCCCGCGACAGATGCAGCCTTGTTTCGGTTTGAAACGCAGAAGGTCGATGGCTATGATCTTTTTATCCTCGAATCCATGGAGAAAAACGGGGTAGTAAAGGTGATTACCGACGATGGCGACTTTGCAACGGTCCCGGAAATCCAGGTGTTTACAGCAAACCAGAATATCATCGGCTCAGCTAACATCCAGGGAAAGTTGATTAAAAGGTGAAACAGATTATTTTGCTGTTTAATTTGAAAAAGCGCAGGTTTTGGAAATGACACATGGGTGAGAAATCAAAAATTCTTTTTAAAAGAGCGATGCGAGCAATACCCGGAGGAGTAAACAGCCCTGTGAGGGCCGGGAAGTCGGTCGGCGTGGATCCCCCGTTCATTTCAAGGGCGGAGGGGTGTTTTCTGTGGGACGCGGATGGGAACCGCTACATTGACTATGTCTGTTCATGGGGCCCGATGATCCTGGGGCACGGGCATCCGGAGGTGATAGGGGCCCTTCAGGAGAGGCTGCCAAAGGGCACGAGCTATGGCGCGTCCACGGACCTGGAAGTGGAGATGGCGGAGATTATCGTGGAGATGGTCCCTTCCATTGATATGGTCAGGATGGTTAATTCCGGCACTGAGGCGGCCATGAGCGCCATACGTCTTGCAAGGGGTTTCACAGGCAGGGACAAGATCGTCAAATTTGACGGGTGTTACCATGGTCACGGCGACAGCCTGCTGGTATCGGCAGGATCTGGCGTGGCCACCCTGGGGATACCGGGGAGCCCCGGGATACCAGCGGATCTGGCAAGGCATACCATCTCCCTGGCCTACAATGACATGGATCAGGTTATTCAGGCCTTTGAAAAATATGGCCCCGATATAGCAGCGGTCATCGTGGAGCCCGTAGCCGGCAATATGGGAGTCGTCGTCCCCGACGGGATTTTTTTGGAGGGGTTGAGAAGTATTACGAGGGAAAGCGGCGCGCTGCTTATCTTCGATGAGGTGATAAGCGGCTTCCGGGTCAGCCCAGGGGGGGCCCAGGAACTCTTCGGCATCCTGCCGGACCTCACCTGCCTGGGAAAGATAATAGGCGGAGGACTGCCAGTGGGGGCCTATGGCGGGAGGAGAGAGGTCATGGAAAGGGTGGCCCCTGAAGGGGACATATACCAGGCAGGGACCCTTTCGGGAAATCCCCTGGCCATGGCCGCGGGGATTGCGACATTAAAGGTCTTGAGGAGAGAGGGCCTTTACCGCGACCTTGAAGAGAAGGGAAGGGCGCTTTTTTCAGGCCTTGAGGAGGCCGCCAGGTCGGCCGGCGTGGACGTAACCGTCAATTATATCGGCTCCATGGGGTCGCTTTTTTTCACGAAGGGACCTGTCAGGGACTTCAATTCCGTAAAAAAGGCCGATGCGGAGGCCTTCAGGAGATATTATAAGGCCATGCTCGAGAGGGGGATATTCCTGGCCCCGTCGCCCTTTGAGGCGGCCTTTGTCTCAACGGCACACGATGATGAAAGTATCCGTATGACCGTCGAGTACGCAGCGGAGAGCATGATTTCTGCCGGATAAATAAGGTGTATAGTGCAAAGCACCGCTCATTATCATAGCAAAAACCACGGTCCTAAGGGCCGGGTAAGAGACAGAGGCTATGCCATAGGAGTCATTGCTCCGATCGGGTTCTTTTTTTCAAGCCCTATCCATAGGCCAAGGTGGTGGTTCCCGCAGATGGAAGGGTTCAATAGGACGGGTCATTTCATCTGAAAGGGACATTCTGCCAGGGGTTTTGTGGCGTGAACCCTCCCATCTGCGGGAACGGCAGGGTCTGGTGGAACTCTTTTTGAGATAGGGCTTGAAAAAAAGAACCCGACCTCCGCTGTGGCTCAAAAGCCTGGTCCTATGGGCCAGGATCTTTACCAGATCCCGGCTTGACGGGGAGATGATACCTTGCTGGTGTCCAGGGGGAATAAGGCTATTGACTTTATCGGAAAACATATGATAGAAAGGCGCGTCTGCGTACATGAGCGCGGCGGCAAGTATTGAGTATTAATGGATAATGAAACCAAGAAGATGTTCAGGACCCTGGGCTATTTGAGTACCCTGGGTATGGCCATGGCCATATCCATTGCCCTCGGCGCCCTGATAGGCTACTATCTGGACAAACGATTTCAAACAGAGCCGTGGCTTTTCCTTGTCTTCCTTGTTTTAGGGATAATCGCGGCCTTTAAAAACCTCCATTTTATGGTCAAAAAGAGCCGGGATCAATAAACAATAAAATGGCCGACCAAGACCTGACATTCAGGGAAATAAACAGGCGAAACTGGATCATACTCCTAACGCTTTCGTGCATCAGCTATTTTGTTACGGGCCCAAGGACCACCCTTGGGGTAATTTTAGGGGGTATGGTCGTTATTGCCAATTTCGGTGTCTTGCAGTCCACGATTCGAAAGGCCTTTCCGGGTGATGAATCGACCAGGATCAGGAAGGGGCTTTTGATTGCCAAGTCCTTTTTTCGCCTGTCCGTCCTCGGTGTTATCATCTACCTCCTCATAACAAGGAGTATGGTTAATCCCGTGGGTCTCGCGATCGGACTTTCCACCGTTGTCTTCAGCATAGTGAGTTTCGGGGTCGGCAGGGCCCTGAGATCGAGGGTAGGGGGAGCAATTTAGATTATGGAGCATCATTATTACTTTTTGGTGGAGATCCTAAGCGCCTTGGGATTGGGGCATTTCGCCCATGAGAACGCCCATGTGATCCATTCATGGTTTGTCATGGTCCTCTTGATCCTGGGGGCCCTTTTGCTGATAAGGGGCATACAGATTGTGCCGAGGAAGGGGCAGAGCGCCCTGGAAGTCATCATTGGCGGCTTAGAGGATTTTATGGTCGATATCACGGGACCTGAAGGCCGGGCCTTTTTCCCCTTTATCGCCACAATTTTCCTCTATATTCTGATCTGCAACCTCCTGGGCCTTGTTCCTGGTTTTTTTTCTCCGACGGCGAATCTGAACACCACCCTTTCCCTGGCCATATGCACCTTTGTCTTGACCCACATAATCGGGATAAAGTTTCACGGGATCAAATATATCAGGCATTTTTTGGGACCTGTATGGGCCCTGGCCCCCCTGATGTTGATTATTGAGCTTATCGGTCATTTCGCCCGGGTGATGTCCCTGAGTATCCGGCTCTTCGGTAATATCTTCGGCAAAGAAAAGGTCCTTGGAATCCTTTTTGCCCTTGCGGGTTTCGCCCTGGCCCCCCTGCCCATACTCTTTTTGGGCATACTGGTGAGCTTTATCCAGGCCGTTGTTTTTACGCTTCTCTCCATTGTCTATTTTGCAGGGGCCATGGAAGAGGCGCACTAAAATAGAGTTACATATTTGGAAGAAGGTAAAATATATTAAAAGAAGGGAGATTGTTATATGTCGAGAAAAAGCCTAACAACAGTTTTAGCCCTCATGCTGATTTTGGGGGTGTCCTCAGTGGCCCTTGCGGATGAAGGATCGGCAAAGGCCGCCGGGATGTGGATCTTTTTTGCGATCGCCCTGGCCTGTGGTTTTGGAATCGGTGTGGCGGCCCTCGGCACAGGCCTTGGAATGGGGAATGCCATCAACGCGGCCCTCACGGGAATCGCCAGGAATCCCGAGGCGAGCGGCAGGATTCAGACCAACATGATTATCGGTCTGGCCCTCATAGAGTCCCTCTGCATCTATGCACTGGTGATCTGCTTCATTATGGTCTTCAAGATCCCCAGCCTGGAAGCCGTGATACAGAGCCTGGGAGGTTAAAAAAAGCTTAAAGAAAAAGAGGGCATATCGCGATTTTATGCCCTTTTTTTTATTCTTTTTTGTGCATTTATTCACAATCTTTGGGTATAGTGAACCTAAATCGAGTGGTTCCGGGTTCCACGTTCAAGGGTTGAAAGACCTTGATTCACAATTTATTGAGGCCTATTTACGAAAAGTTACAAGAATCACCCAATAGGTGTAGTGATATGCATCGCTGGGTTAACTTTCGATGAGATAAATATGGAAAAAGAATTGAAGATACCGGACGCCACTATAGAAAGGGTCGCGTTATACCTGAGGCCTCTCGAGAACCTGTTGAAGGAGGGCGCCCAGGTCGTCTCATCGGAGCAGCTTGCGGACCTGTGCAACGTGAATCCGGCCCAGGTAAGGAAAGACCTCTCTTTTTTCGGTGAATTCGGGGTCAGGGGTGTCGGATATGAGGTCAGCGATCTCCTCAGGGAGATCAAAAAGATCCTGGCCTCTGATCGCGTATGGAGACTGGGGATCTTCGGCCTTGATGATATGGGCATGGCCCTTGTGCAGCACAAGGATTTCCTTAAAAGGGGTTACAGGTTCGTGGCCGCCTTTGATTATGACCCGGAAAAGATAGGGAAATGCCTGCCCACCGGACTGGTTATCCAGCCGGTCTCCATGATAAGGGAGCTGACAAGGGAACTCCGCATCGAGATAGGGGTTATCACGACATCCCCATCCGAGGCCCAGAAGACGGCGGATCTGATTTTCCAGGCCGGCATAATGGCGGTCTTGAATTTCTCGCCCATACACCTGAGGAAACCTGAGTGCTGCCTGGTGCAGAATGTGGATTTCACCTTGAACCTTGATCACATGGCCTATCAGCTCAAAAAACATGGACAGTAATTGTTACAAACAGAAGATAGCTGCTTGTAAGATTCTCTGCGAAGAAAAGCAATAGCGGCGCAGGGCACAGGGCTCCCCGCAAAAGTCAGCGGGATCTTCGACAAGGCACAAGGGAAAAAAGAGAAATAATGTTTTTCCTTAAGCCTTGTGCCCTGAGCCTTGAGCCTCTTATAAGTACCAAAACTGATCGGTTCCGGGTTCCGGGTTCAAAGGTTATAACCGATTGCTGCCGCTCATTTTTTTCTTCAAGTCTTGTAATGTTCACTGTAACCTATTGGGTGATCCGGCGTTGACGTTTCATTAATGGTCAGAACCTTTGGCTGCCGTTGTCTATGTGTCTTCAACCATGAACCGTGAACGTAGAACCGCTTAACTTAGGAGGTAACGGGGTTATTGCCCGTCTATTTCGGATCAAAGCCCAGACCGGGCCTGTCTGTGGGGAAGAGGACCCCTTTTTTCAGTATGACGGCCCCGTCTGAAGGGTCTCCTACAAGACCCAGATGGCCGTCCAGGTCGGCGTAGGCCACATTCGGACGGGCGAGGGCAAAGTGGAGGCCCGCGGAAATGGCCAGGCTCGCCTCGTCCATACACCCGACCATGACCTCGAGACCCGCAGATTGCGCAACGGAGTCGATCTGCATGGCCTCCCAGATGCCTCCCACCTTCATCAATTTGACATTCACCATGTCCGCCAATCCCCGTTTTGCGATTTTAAAGGCGTCCCGCAGGTCCATCAGACTCTCATCGGCCATCACGGGGAGGGAAACGCCGCCCGTCACCCTTTGAAGGAGGTCCGGCTTCCCCTTGGGTGTGGGCTGCTCAAAGAGCTCCAGGCGCGCCTTTCCGGTCATTTCAACAAAAAGGAGCGAGTCCTCCAGGGAGTACCCCTGATTCGCGTCAAAACGGAGCTCTATCTCGTCGCCTACCGCCTCCCTGACCTTCATTACCCTCAGGATATCCATCCGGACGTCACGGCCGCCCTTCAGCTTAAGGCACCTGAATCCCTGACGGATCCAATCCCTGGCCCGTTCCACTGTCTCTTCTTCAGGGCAGATGCCGATGGTAACGCTGGTCTTGATCCTGTCCCTGAAGCCCCCTAAGAGCCTCCAGAGGGACAGATTGCCGACCTTTCCCATAATATCATAAAAGGCCATATCAACAGCGGCCATGGCCGAGGGCCGGTTTTTCATTCCAGGCCTTAATCTCTCCAGGAGCATGGCGGGGCGGAGGGGATCGGAATTCCTGATCAGGGGTGTGACAATATCCCTGATGGAATGAAGCACGTCTTCCGCCGTCTCCCCAGTCACCCCGTAATCCGGGGCGGCGCAACCGTATCCCGTGACGCCCCTGTTTGTCTCCACTCCAACGAAGACATTGGTGACGCGATCGATTGATTCATAGGCGATGGTATAGGGCTCTGAAAGGGGCATTGTAACGTCCCAGGCCTCAATCCCAGTGATCCTCATGCCGTCAGTACCTCTTCTGATAGATCTCGTCCAGGCTCAATTTCTTCAGATCCTCCACGAATTCGACCAGGTGTTTTATCATTGTGTCCAGCATGCGCTTTCCCTTTGCCCGGGTTGCCTTTGTTGGATCGCCAAGCACACCCGTCGGCGAGATCTTTGAGGTATGGGTATACCATCCCACGCTTCTCCTGGAGGTGAAGTCCAGGTACCGGCTTGAGAACCTGGGTATAAACCTCCTGGCCTCTTTCATCCTTACCAGATGAGGACGGGAGGCAAGGGTCGTGCTGGTCTCTATTTCCCCTGCGTGGACGTCATTGGGTGTCTCAGCCATGGCCTCGATATCCGGATCACTTGTCTCTCCCGTATCCACGCAGGTGAAGATATGGGCGTCCCGGTTGATCATCTGGGCCGCGAAATGGAGGGCCGGGCTGTTTCCCCCATGGCCGTTGATGATGACCAGCTTTGTAATTCCGTGCCGGACCGCGCTCATGCCTATGTCATAGACCAGTTGGGACAGGGATTCGGGATTTATGCTTATGGTGCCGCTGAAGTCCTCATGGTGATAGGAGACCCCATAGGGGATAAGGGGGAGGACGATCGGCCGGGGCCTGCCGCAGCCTTCCGCCACTTTTAACGCGATATACTCCGCGTCAAAGGCGTCACAGTCAAGGGGGAGGTGAGGCCCGTGCTGCTCTATGGCGCCCACAGGCAAGAGGGCTATATCCACCTGTTTGAATCGTATTTTTGCTTCAGGCCAGGTCAGTTCTCCTAATAGATATTCCCTTTTAGGGCCTTCGGCCTCTTCACCGGATCCGGGATGGTACAGCGCCTTAGGGGGGACGTCAAAGGGGTAGGGCCTCTTGATCAAGGGGTCAGACCGGAGATCGAGCTTGACCCAGGAGTTACCCTCTTTCTTCAGGGCCCCCTCCGCGTGATTCATGCAGATACGATACAGCGGCTGGCGAATCTCCATGGGTATCTCTTCCGCAGGCGATCTCTCCTGGTCGAATCTGAGATTCAATATCCAGGGCCGCTCCCTGCCCCTGATTTTTCCCGCCGTAGGCCCGGGTAACAGACCCTGCCGGTCCAGGAGAAAGAACATGTGCTCGATGCCTTCCTTTTCCTGGCTTATCCTTTTCCGGGCAATGCCCTTGAGACAATCGTCGATCTGGGTTGAATCATAGCCGCAGTTCCTGGGGTCCGCGCCGATCGCCATAAGCATCCCCACAATGCGCATGCATTTCTCGCATCTTCCGCAGGGTCTGACCCTTTCTCCTTCCTTATGGGCGGCGTGGCAGGATGTCTGGTGTCTCTGGAGCTCGGGATAGCGCTCGGCCAGGACCTTTTCTATGAGAAGCTCGGATAAGGGCCTCAGGATGGAGAACTGGCTGATTCCCCACCTCTTTTGATGAAAATACCGTGTCAGGGCATTGTCAAAATACCGGCTCTGGTCATAGAGGCCGTCGTAGTGGGTAATTCCCTTGCGGGTCATCCTGCGGGTCGTGTCGTACTCGTCCCCTATGACGAGTCTCCCGATTCCCCTTTTTTTCAGGATCGGGAGGGCCCCGAAAAGAAAAACGGCCACTGTCCAGAGCCGGATGGGATATTCATCGGATCTTATCTTTTGAAAATCCTTGCGGATAAAGGGGAGATGTCTCAAGATCCAGTTGAACAGCCTGTCAGAGTCCGTCCAGACCCTTGTCGTGTGGGGGACGTGGAATGAGAAGTGCCGGTAGGCGTTCAAGGCAGTGAACCAGTGACGGCCGGACTCATTGATAAAGACCGGATGGACCTCATATCCCATCTCATTCAAGAGCCCGAAGCTCAGGAGGCTGTCCTTACCCCCGCTGGAGAGGACCGCGTAGAGGGATTGGTCCACTTCCCATGTCAGAGGGTTACTTTGATCCCTTTTGGCCTTTCCTGACGAAGGGGTCTCCTGGCCTGAAAATAGTATCCGGGCCTGGCAGTAATTCTCCTTTTTGACAGGCGGGAGACCTGTAAACCCCTCCAACAGAAAAGGATTGTCTTCAAGAAATTTTTTTACAAAGATCTCCCTTGCCGTATTGACGGCCATCTCCCTTATAAACCGCCTGTCCTGTTTATCGAAGGCGCCGTGGAACATTATCTCATCGCAGAAGAGCCCGTAGTTCAGGGCGGCCTGCGCTGATATCATATGGGCGAGATTCAGGTCACCCGGGTCGTTTACGGAAAAGACCTCTTCTTCGTAGCTGTAACTCAGCTCGGTCGATGAGGTCTCCCCTCTTCGGGTCACCCTGTAGACCGCCCTGATTCGGTCCGGCTCCAGCCGGACAGGCCCCACCTCAAGCCTGTCCAGGACCTTGAGGAGAGCGAGAGGGTTTTCCCCTGCACCGTTCTTTGATCCTGCCATCATGATCGCTCTTTAATGAATTTTTTAAGGACATCCACCAGGGGACCAGGTCCCTGAAGGAGGGCGTCACAGGCGGGGAGACCCGTCTCTTCCGTGATCCCGGCGCAGGCACGGGTGATGGAGTCGTGTTCCAGGTTTTCATGATTAATGGTCACAGCCACGACCGGTCTTCCGGAGATGATCTCGATGGCCTGGATCTGTTTTTTTAGGGGGTGAAGGGGGTAGCCGGGAAAGCCGTCATATTCTTTCCTGGCCGGGGCGTGTTGAAGTATGACGACATCGGGCCTTCCCGCGGCAAGGATCTCGAATCCCCCGGGGTAGGCGGGGTTCATCAGGCTCCCTTGCCCTTCAATGATAATGACCTGGGGCCTCATTTCCCTCCAGGCGGTCCAGACGGCGTGTTCAATCTCACCGGAGACGAAGTCATTGATAAGCGAATCAAGTATAATTCCGTACCTCACCCCCTGCATCCAGGCGGTCTGTCCCGTTCCGATGAGCTGGGCCGAATAGCCCTCGGTCCTCAGACCTTCCTCCAGTATCCAGGCCGTAGTGCGCTTGCCGATTGCCGAATCCGTGCCAAGCACGGCCACCTTCAGGGAGGAGACCTCTTCGATCTTGCCTGAAAAAAAGTGGAGATCCCTTCTGGGAGGAGGCTTTCTGATGTCGCGGAGCATGACCCCGTGTCTGGCGGCCAGGAGGGAGACCTCCTGGTCCTCTGAGAGAAAATCATGGAGTCCGGAGTCGATATTAAGACCCATCCTGATCGCCTTCATCACATCTTCGCGGCCGTGGGGACTGAGGCGGCCCCCGTCCGGGGCCAGGCCTATGACCATATGGGTGACATGATCCCCGGCCCTGGTCAAGGCTTCCAGGGATTCCCCGATTCCTGAATAGATCGCAATCCCCGCAGGCCGGCCGTCCAGTATCATGCCGGCATCCCTCCCCGCGTGAGAGGAATCCACAACGGCCAGCACTCGATAGCGATTCGTCCTGCGGACGAGGCCGTGGGCGGTCTTGCCGTTGGCGGTTCCAAAGGCCTTTTCACAATAGACAACAGCGTTGCCTTCCGGAAAACCACTCATTATTTTCTCCCCGTGAGGATAACAACATAACGGTCGCCTGTCAGCCTCTCCGTGCGGTGCCGTTCAAGCAGGACAATCAGGCCTGCCGTGGAAGCGGGGAGCACATTATATCCCTCCCTCTCCCTCAGGAGACGGGAATAGGTAAGCATGCTCTTGTCGCTCGCGTTTGAGGCCCATCCAACGGTTTTTCTGATGGCCTCAAGGGCTTGATCCCCGTCAATGGAGTGCCAGTTTATCAGCGGCTCGTTTATGGATGTCTCCCGGATCACGGCCGGAGCCAGGTCCTCGCAAAAGGGCGAATTTTTAATGAAGGCCCTTATTATAGGATTCTTTCCGTGGGAAGATCCGGCAACCATACGGGGAATCCGGGAGGTCTTTCCCCTGCGGTAGAGGCTTACAAAACCCCTGTATATCCCGGCAAGGGTCGTTCCGTTGGAGACAGGTACGGCCACCGCGGCCGGCGCGTCCCTGAGTTCGTCATAGATCTCGTAGGCGATTTCCCCATAGGCCTTGAGCTGGATAGCGGTGTTGGCCCCGCCTGGATTTGCGTCATATTCGTTATTGGATTCGGCCCATTCACGGGAGGCGTCCACTGCCTTTTCATAATCCCCGGACACCAGGACGATCTGGGCCCCCAGGTCGGATATCTCCTTTATGCGTCTGGTGTGGTATGCCTCAGGGACGTATATGAAGCACTTCAGCCCGGCCATGGAAGCTGCAAGGGCTATGGCCGCCCCGTAATTACCGCAGGTGGCTATGGTGACGGCCTCAAAGCCGCGGCGAAAGGCGTCCATGGCCTGGGTGAAAGCGATGCGATCTTTCTGGGTCCCCGTGGGATTGCCCCCTTCAAATTTGAGATAGATCTGCCTCAGTCCCACTTCACGTTCTATGTTGCGGGATCTTGCAAGGGTTGTGTCGCCCACCTCGGATTCCATAATATCTTCAAAGGCCTCAAGCCTGACCTCCAAGGGCTGGTTTTTATCGGCCGCCAGGATCTTTTGAGTCTCCAATTCAGGGGCGATTATGGGGGCCTGGGGACTGGCCCCGTCAAGGAGGGTGGCATCAAATCCATCCTGTTCCTGACCGGTCACCTCAGCCGGGGGGGTCTCAAGGTCGGGGAATTCCGGTTTTTCCTTTAGGGTGTCATCTGCATTCATGGCAATAAAGGAGATCCTTTGAAAAATATATTAGGGTAAAAAGTATAATGCATTTGATTGGTTTATGTCCAGTTTATCATATTTTATTAAACTCCTTTTTATACCCAGAAAAAAAGAAGGCAGGGGTGAGAAGGATCCCGCCCCTGCCCTTTATTAGCACTGTGACAGAAACTCTACTTTTTGATCACCTCAAAGGAAGTGACCATGATCGTCTTGAGGCCTTCTTCTTCCTGGACCATACCCGTTACGCGCACCCTCGCTCCGATAAGCTCCCCAAGCTCATCGCCTTTTTCATTTTCGCCGATATCGTACAGCTCCCCGTCATCATCCTCAATCTGATAATTCTCATTTACCGTCCCTGTTATTACCACCTTCTCCTGGGCAGTAACAGGCAGGCACAGCGTGAAGAAGAGAAAAATGGAGCACAAACCGGTAAGCAAAAATTTTCCTGTCCCTTTCATTATTTATCCTCCTTAAGAAAACCGATCTTTTTATCAGGCCCTGTTGTAATGGCGCGGTTCCGGCATGTGAATATCATCTGGTCTTATAGTCCCTTACCTCAATCCGCTTCTTACCTTTGGAATCCCTGATGATGCCGCTGGCCTCGATCTCTTTTCTTATAAGTGAATACAGGCGCCCTTCCTCCCGATTTTTTTCAATAATGTACTCATCTTCATCAAAGGTGGATATGGCCAGGGCGATAACATTGCCGGTCTCGTCCCATTCGGCAGGGATAACAAGACCGCGAATTGTAATCCATTTACTGTGAGCGGGTCCCAATATCTCCTTCTCCGGTTTTTCTATATCATGTGAGAATCCTTGAGCGTCCCCATTATCGGCATAATAAAAGATCGGACGCGGACTTTATTTTTTTAAAGCAATAGATGTGCCAATGTATAACATCTCGATATCTCAGGATTTGTTTTAAGACACCCTGAAAAGACAGGAACTGGAAGGTCTTAATGGGGACTGGAAAATCCTTTTAGAATTTTTTTTAAAAATCTTGCAAGTCTGTTTAAGGACCTGAAATCCTGTAGAAATTAAGGTGCAGGAAGTAGAGGTTCCGGTATTTCAGGCGGGGGAACTTGAGGTTCCGCTTTTATGAAGAAACAGGGGCTGATTTGAATTTTTCTTTCCGGAATCCGTATTTGGACATCAGTTTATGCAGTTGACGCGGCGTAATTCCTGCCGCCTGCGCAGACTCTTTTATCTTTCCCCTGTTATTGACCAATAACTCCTTTAAATAATTCCTTTCAATAATCTCAATGCCCTTTCTCCTCTCCTCCGCCAGGGTACGTGAAGGATCGACAGCAGAAACAGTGAAGGGCTGCCCGAATTCGAGCAGTTCGCCCGGAAAGCTCTCCTGGGAGAGGATCGGACCGGTTTCCAGGATATAGGCCCTTTCCATAACGTTCTCCAGTTCACGGATGTTCCCCGGCCAAGGGTAGTGTTTAAAGGCCTCCAGGACATTTTGATCGATGCCGTTGATATTTTTCATGCTGACCCTGTTCAATTTTTTGATGATTCCTTCAACGAGGAGAGAAATGTCTTCAATCCTCTCCCTGAGGGGAATGATTTCCAGTGGAAATACGTTCAACCTGTAATAGAGATCTTTCCTGAAGTTGCCTTCATCGCACATCTGCTTGAGATTGACATTGGTGGCGGCTATGACCCTCACATCGGCTTCATGGGTCTCCTCCCCCCCAACGCGTTGAAATGTCCCGTCCTGCAGGACCTGCAATAGTTTGATCTGGGCCGAAGGCGTGAGGGTCCCGATCTCATCCAGGAATATTGTCCCCTTGTGGGCTATCTCAAACTTGCCCAGTTTCCTTCTGACCGCGCCCGTGAAGGCCCCTTTTTCATGACCGAAGAGTTCGCTTTCAAGCAGAGTGTCCGGGATGGCGCCGCAGTGGACGCTTATGAACTGGTTATCCCTCCTGTTGCTCTGTTTATGGAGAAGTCTGGCCATCACGCCTTTGCCGGTCCCGGTTTCACCCAACAGCAACACCGTGCTTTTTGTCGGCGCCACGGCCAGTATCTTCTCATAAAGCGTTTTCATTAAAGAATTGTTGGAATAGATGAATTCAAAGGAATCCTTGGCCCAGAATTGCTCCCTCAGGTAATCCAATTCACTGTACACCACCTGGGTCTCCAGGACATTATTCGCAACATGTTTTATCTCTTCCGGACTTACGGGATAGGTAATATAGTCGCTTGCGCCCGCCTTTAGGGCCTTGACCGCGTCCCTTATCATTTCCTTGCCTGTCATGATGATGATCTCAATTGTCGGATATAGTTGCCAGAAGAGTTGCAATGACTCTTTATAACTGTTGTCCTGAACCGATCCTCTCAGGATCTCAAGATCTATAAACACCAGGTCAAACCGCTTTTTATGAAGGGAGGCCAGGGCTGCTTCTATATTGGAGGTGCCCACCACGGCTGAGGCTGAACGGAAGCACGATTGAATCGCAAGTGTAACGTCTTTTTCTTCTGAGACAACGAGCATATTTTTCATGTTATTATTATCTCCAACCTCCAATAAGGGCTTTTCAGCACTATCCCGAATGGGCGCTATCTACTGGAACCGGCAGTTCCGGTACCGACAATTTAGGAACTCGGGATTCCTTTTCCCAATTCCCTTTCTATATTCAGCGGGTTAAAAATAGTGTTTTTTTATCGGCAAATCAAGTAACATTTTTATGGGAGATAACCGGAACTCCCGGTTCCTTTAAGCCTCAGGCTATCATTATTTAAAATTAAAAATATCAATCAGTTATCAATGTGGCACATTAATTGCTAATTTATTTACTTTTCAGTTTCATTCATAATTGCCGGCCGACACCTTTAATGGAATTTTCCTGTGTGGGTCTTAAGAATGCAGTGTTGTAATCTCATCGAGAGAGATAATATATAGATGAAAAAGTCTTCGGATATCAAAAAGGGGAAAAAATAATGATTGAAAGAGAGGAACGCAAGGAAGGAAGGACGGGGAAAAAAATTCCCGGGAAGGGAGACCCGCGCTCGCCGTTATTGAATGACCTCATGAAAAAGAGGGACGAGGTCGAAAGGGAACTGAATCGACTGAAGAAGGAACAGAAGGAACACAAGGTGGCCGTATCTGACTATAACTCCGTCGAAGAATTTGACCGGGCGGAGAAGGAGATGTCGGATCAGTTGTATTACAGTTTTTTGGAAAGGAAAAGCCGGGAGCTTGAAAGGATTGAGGGACATATCAAAAAGATCCTGCAGGACGAAAAATACGGGCGGTGCGAAAGATGCGGCAGGCAGATAAGCAAGGAACGCCTGACGGCCGTCCCCGAGGCGACCCATTGCGTCAGTTGCCAGAGATACCTGGAAAAGGTGGAATCCAGGGCGGATTCAAATAAGAGGGAATATCTATACAGGCGCGACAGGATTGAATGGCAGGATGATGATCTCGATGAGGAGACGGAAGGAAAGGCAACCATCATCAATCCTCAGATTGGCTCCCTGTCTCTGGAGGAATTTGAAGAGCTTGATCTCGGGGATGAAACTTCAAAGGACCCTGAAAAAGGCGACTCCAAGACAAACGTAAACCTGGATGAGTAGAATGATGATTTTATTTAGGCATTAAGGAAAAGACCCGCCTCTATTACGGCCTTAAACATATCATATCATATAACCTGTTTTTTTTAGCATCCCTTGACAAGAGAGTTGGCGTGATTATTTTTATATCATTATATTAACACAACCTATTGTTATTATTGGATTAAATTTATTAGCAGCGTTTATAAACAAGAAAAGGAGGTGTTAAAAATGATATTAAGAAAATTGAATGATTGGCCGACAGTGGACTGGAGGGATCCCTTCGAAGAATTCGGAAGGATGAGGCGTGAAATGGACCGACTTGCCAACGCCTTTTCAGGCCGGATGCCAAGAGAGCGGATCGCGGGCGTATTTCCCCTGATTAACCTGACCGAGGACAATGACAATTTCTATGTCCGCGCCGAGCTCCCGGGGGTCAATGCCGAAGACCTGGATATTTCCGTAACAGGAGACGGCCTTTCCATTTCAGGGGAAAGAAAGATTCCCTCGGAAAGCGAGCAGGCAAAGTACCATCGGCGGGAAAGGGAAGCGGGCAAATTCAGCAGGGTCGTGACCCTGCCTTCACAGATCGATACAAATAAAGTCAAGGCCTCAAGCACTGACGGGGTTCTTACAGTAACGATGCCCAAGTCTGAGGCAGCCCGGCCCAAACAGATCACGGTAAAGTCAACCTGATTGTAAAGATTCTCGAAAGGAGGTATGAAAAATGGCCGATACCGATAGCAGGGCCCTGCAGGCAAAGGAAAAGACCGAGGTGACGTCTCCGGCCGAAGAGACAGTGCCCGGGCCGGTTTTTACCCCGGTCGTGGATATTTTTGAGACGGAAAAAGAATTGACGCTTCTGGCCGACATGCCGGGAGTAAAGGTGGAAGACCTAAGGATCGATCTTAACGAAAACGTCCTGTCCCTCAGCGGTGATGTCAGACCGCCCGAGGGCGAGAAAGAGGCGGAAGTCTGGAGGGAATATCGAACAGGAAAATATTTCAGGGAATTCAGGCTCTCCGATGTCATAGACCAGAGAAAAATAGAGGCGGTATTAAAGGAAGGTGTACTGCGCCTTAACCTGCCCAAGGTCGAGGAGGCCAAACCCCGCAAGATCACGGTCAAGGCCTCATAAGAGGGTTGCCCCTTTTTAATTCCCCCTGCCTTGTTTTCAGGCCGTCCCTTCTCCATGAATTGGAGGAGAGGCGGCCTTTCATTTGGCTGCCAATATTTGTCTTTTTTCATAATAACCTTGCAATTAACTCAATTATCCATATTATAATTAGTACTTTTTCCAGACACGAAAGGCGGCGATGCCGGAGAATATTTCAAAATTACTTGATTTTAAAATCCTTGCCCTGGGTAATAATCCATTAACTGCCGGGGAGATTTTTGCAGCGTTGCTCACCCTCCTGATCGGCATTTTGGCCGCTAAGCTGATCTTCCGCTCCGTGGGGAAGCGGTTGCTGGCAAAGGCCCACATAAAGAAGAATACCGCCCTGGCCATCACGAAGATATTGACCTACCTGGCCTATGTGGCGGTCGTCCTCCTGGCCATCAGGATGGTGCATATCCCCCTCACTACCTTCGCATTCCTTGGCGGGATAATTGCGATAGGCGTCGGATTCGGTGCCCAAAACATTATCAGCAACTTTATCAGCGGATTCATAATCATGGCCGAAAGGCCCATCAACATCGGTGACCTGATCGAGGTGGACGGCCTGCTTGGACAGGTGGAAGAGATAGGGGCGCGGTGCACGAGGGTACGCACCGGAGAGAACATACATATGCTGGTTCCCAACAGCTCCTTTCTGGAAAAAAACATAACCAACTGGACCCTGTCAGACAAGAAAATCAGGACAAAGGTCGTTGTAGGGGTGATATACGGCTCACCCGTAAAGACCGTAGTGGCCATGCTTCTCAAGGCGACCAGGGAAAACAACAGGATCGAAAGTGACCCGGAGCCCTTTGTCCTGTTCTCTGATTTTGGAGACAGCGCCCTTATATTCGAGGTCTATTTCTGGATAAGCATCCGGACCATCATAGAGCGAAAGACGATCGAGAGCAGCGTGAGGTTTCGTATCGACGAACTATTCCGGGAGGCAGGCCTTGTCATAGCGTTCCCGCAGCAAGATGTGCATTTTGACATGAAAGAACCCCTGAAATTTCGTCTCGTTGA
>CAZGIZ010000105.1:0-16554 GCA_964526655.1 uncultured Desulfobacteraceae bacterium
GATGAACTAATATATTGACTAAATTATCTCCTGTGTATTAATATTGTTTACTATTTTGAAGTTGTGCTAACGTATCATTACTTAAACAAAATCTGATTAGAAGAAAGGAGTATCTTGAGCCGAGCGGATTTAATCGAACTGGAAGGTATGGTGACAAGGGTGATGGGCCGCGGTACCATGGAGATACAATGCGAAAACAATGTCATCGTGAGGGGCGTTCTCTCCGGCCGGATGAAAAAGAACCGAATTAAGGTCATTCAGGGTGACCGGGTAAAGGTAAGCGTGTCCCCCTATGATACCTCACATGGATTGGTTACATATCGTTTTAAGTAAGAACAGGCCCATAATCAGGCTTTGATAGTTTTTCGGAAATTTAATAACAAATCGAAATTAAAATTGCTTCTTAGAGCCCTCAGCCTATGCCCCGCGACTGGCCCGCCCTGGCGCGACTTCCGGGTAAACAGCAATTGGACAGATATTCATACGGACAAGAATCCTGAATCGATCGCCCGTTCATTTCAGTCTGGGCGACCCCGTCCTCGCCCGACGCTATAGGCTAGCCTCCTTCGCCATAGTAGGTTAGGCTACGGCGGCTGAATGGCCAAAAGTGTCCGCAGTAGCCATGCTATCGGGGGTGGAAGCCCCTGATTAATATATGATCTCCGATATAATCACCCGGGAAACATGGTGATTACGCCTTTAGCCAATCGTTAAAATTCAAATTTATTGACACATCTTGGCGGGTTCAAGTATCTCTTTCCCATGATAAAATCAAAAATCCCTTTTATAAATACTTTCGGGGATTATCTCCCCTTAAAAGAGTATTTTATTCAAAACAGGTGGCACCTGTTAATAGGGCTTACCTGCCTGCTTGTGGTGGACTTTCTCCAGTTGCTGATCCCCCTTGTGATAAAAAAGGTGATTGACGCGCTGACTGTTGAAAGCGCCACACCTTTCAGCCTTCTTCATTACGGCTTAATTATTCTTGTTCTGGCCTTTGTCATCTCGGTTTTAAGGTATTTCTGGCGTTTTTTCGTAATCGGTCACTCCAGAAAGGTTGAAGAGAGGCTTAGAAACAGACTCTTTCATCACCTTGAGTCCCTCTCCCTTTCTTTTTATCGGAAGACAAAGACCGGTGACATTATGGCCAGGTCGATAAACGACATTACGGCCGTTCGAATGGCAACAGGGATGGGCCTCGTCGCCATGATGGACGGTATAGTGATCGGAATCGCGGCCATCTGTTTCATGGTCTATATCAATCCCCAACTGACCTTGATATCCCTTATTCCCGCTCCTTTTGTCATATACTTCGCCAGGAGACTGACACGTCGAATGTCCTCGGGTTACGAAACAGTACAGAAGACATTTTCAGACTTGACTGAAAGGGCCAGGGAGGCATTCGCCGGAATAAGGGTTGTAAAGTCATTCATGAGAGAGTCATGGGAATATAAGAGGGTGGCGACCGAAGGGAAAAATTATGTCACTCAAAACATGAAGCTTGCAAGGACTATCGCCCTCTTCTTTCCAATTATGACCCTCTTCACCAATTTGGGTCTGGCCGTGGTTATCTGGCTGGGAGGTCGTTTGACCATTCTTGGTCATATCACTACGGGCGATTTTGTTGCCTTCATAGGGTATCTAAACATGCTCACATGGCCGATGATGGCAATGGGCTGGGTGACAAACCTCTTCCAGAGGGGTGCGGCGTCCATGCGTCGCATCAATCGAATACTCCTGGAAGTCCCGGAGATAAGGGGTCCCGCGATTCCTCCTGTCACGGGACCGCCCAAGGGTACCATAGAGCTGCGAGGCGTAAATTTCATGTACCCGGAAAAGAGGGAATACGCGCTAAAAGATATTTCCCTTTCTGTAAGAGCGGGTCAGACCCTATCCCTGGTGGGCAGGGTGGGCTCAGGGAAGACCACCCTGCTCTATACCCTGCCCAGGCTCCTCGATGTTCAAGAGGGCTCTATTCTGATTGATGGGAGAGATATTCACGATTTTCCCTTGCAGGTCCTGAGAGAGAATATAGGATTTATTACTCAGGATACTATACTCTTTTCAGATACCATCAGGAATAACGTGGCCTTTGGGAGACCGGATATTTCAGAGGAGGCCCTTGAGGCTGCCCTGAGGACGGCACAGATACTTGATGAAATACGAAATCTTGGAGGCGGTCTGGACACTATTCTGGGGGAAAGGGGGCTGTCTCTCTCTGGCGGGCAGAGGCAGCGGCTTGCCATTGCCAGAGCGATTGTGTCGGATCCCCCCATCCTGATCCTGGACGATTCACTGTCCATGGTCGATACCCGAACTGAGGAAAGTATATTAAACCGGATCCTGACCCTCAGAAGGGATAAGACAAACCTGATTGTCTCCCACAGATTTTCAACAATAACCAGGGCCGATCTGATAGCGGTTCTGAAGGATGGGGAACTGTTGGAAATGGGAGATCATAAGACCCTTCTCAAAAAGGGCAATGAATTCGCGAGACTCTATGAAAGGCAACTCCTTGCACAAGAGTTGAAAATAGGTGATTGAGGGCCATGCAGGTTGATTATGGATACATGGAAGAGGGTAAACTGGGCAGGCCTTACAATTTCAGGCTTTTAAAGAGATTGAGTCGTTACGCCGCCCCCTATAAAAGGACGGTCATTTTATGTCTCAGCCTGGCCATCCTGGTTACTCTCCTGGACCTGACCCTTCCCTATCTTTCTAAAGTCGCTATCGACAGATATATCCTCTCTTCCTGGTATCTGGTGGATCTCTCAAAAATGACGGCCGAAGATTCAAGGGACTTCCTGAAGAGATATGGCGGTCTAATGGAGAGGGTAAGGAACGCATCCTACGGCATTATCCCCCAAAGCAATATTAAAAAGATGGATCCCAAGGATCTCCATAAATACAGGAATGGGGGCCTAATTTCGCATGAGCGTTTTTATAAGGGAAGGATTAACGATAAATCCCTTTCCATCTTTAAAGATAAAGGGGAGATACTTCGGGCCGCGGACGGATCCATCATTTTTCCCCTTGAGGAGGTGAATAAACTTCCATCAAAGGATATCATAAGGATAAGGGCGGATGATTTCAGGGGGCTCGCTGTTATCGGCCTTCTCCTGTTAGGTATTCTATTCCTCTCATTCGGATTCGGTTATTGGGAATATTATCTCCTGGAGTACATCGGCCAGAATATAATGCAGGACATCAGGCTCGATCTCTTTCAACGAATGCAGTCGAGGGCCATAAGCTTCCATGATAAACACCCCGTAGGGAGACTCGTCACAAGGGTAACCAACGATGTTGAAAACCTGAATGAGATGTTTAAGTCCGTCCTTGTCACGCTCTTTCAGGATATCTTTATTCTGTCAGGGGTCCTGGTGGTCCTGCTCTATCTCAACTGGCGGCTGGCCCTTGTAAGTTTTATCATAATTCCCTTCATTTTCGGGTTTACTCTCCTGTTCGGATCCCTTATGAGGGAGGCCTTCAGGGAGCTGCGCGAAAAGGTTGCGAAACTCAACGCCTTCCAGCAGGAACGATTCTCCAGCATGCGCATCATCCAATTGTTCGCCAGGGAAAAATTTCAGATGGATAGGTTTGCAAGGCTTAATCATGAGAACTATTTAGCAGGGATGAGGCAGTTGCGCCTGTTCGCGCTGTTTGTGCCCATAATGGAACTCCTGTCGTCATTCGCGGTCGCACTCATTATATGGCATGGCGGAGGCAAGGTGATTGGCGATCAGTTGACCCTGGGAGCACTGGTGGCTTTTATAAGCTATATACAGATGTTCTTTAAACCCATACGCGATATTTCGGAAAAATACAATATTATGCAACTTGCCATGGCCTCAACGGAACGGATATTTGAGTTCATGGATAACGGCGAGAATATACCTGAGCCCGAAATTCCGCTACAGCCGTCCCATGACCTCGGAAGTCTGGAGTTTCAAGGAGTCTCTTTTTCCTATGAAGAAGGCCGTCCGGTCCTGGAGGATGTCTCCTTTGAAGTACGCCCCGGCGAGATGGTGGCCATTGTCGGCGCTACCGGAGCGGGCAAGTCAACCCTGGTTAACCTGATAGAAAGGTTCTATGATCCGGATAAAGGATCCATTTTACTTGACGGAATTGACATCAGGAAAATATCAAAAAGAGATCTTCGTTCCAGGATCGGGCTTGTCATGCAGGATGTCTTCATATTTTCCGGCAATGTCATGGATAATGTTTCCCTGGGCAGCGAAACTATCGGGGAGAAGGAGATCAGTCATTCGATAAAGGAGGCAAATGCCGACTGGTTTGTCCGGAGGCTGCCTCAGGGACTCTATCAGGAGATAAGCGAGGGGGGTTCCACCCTGTCCGGAGGAGAACGCCAACTCCTTTCTTTCGCACGGGCCCTTGCCTATGGCCCCAAAATCCTCATACTTGACGAGGCTACATCGAGTGTTGATCCTGAAACCGAGCGGCTGATCCAGGAGGCCATAACGCAAATGACCAAAAAGAGGACAACTCTCGTTGTAGCCCATAGGCTCTCAACGGTCCGCAAGGCCGATAGAATAATCGTAATTCACCAGGGTCGCATCCGTGAACAGGGTACCCATGAAGAACTGATGGCCAATGGCGGGATCTATTATAAACTGAACAAGTTCCGCGAGCATTCCTGACAGTTTAATCGCGGTGGACATGATATGATATATTGCCTTTTGCAGGTTTTTTATGTAATTCGATATTCAAAAAGGATAGTTTGATTAAAAGTGTGATCCGACCCTAAAAAATTAATATGATGAGAGTGACCCTTTATAAATACCTTTCGCGGGAAATCTGGTCCGTTTTCTTTGTAAGCCTTCTTGTATTGATCTTCATCATCATGACTACAAGGATAATGGGGATTACGGATCTGCTTGTTAATCAGCACGTCTATCCGGCGCAGATACTGAAGATAATTTTATGCCTCCTCCCACGGGTCATCATCTTTTCCATGCCCGCTGCATGCCTTATGGGAGTGCTTCTGGCCTTTATCCGTCTCTCCAGCGACAATGAAATAGTGGCGCTGCACTCTTCAGGCATCAGCCTCTATCAGATGTTACCGCCAGTCGTCTCTTTTTCCCTGGCGTGTTATATAATCGCGGGCTTAATCGCAATCTATGGGGTCCCCTGGGGAAACAGCTCTTACAGGGATGTTGTCTTTCAAATCATAAAGTCCAAGGCAGATCTTGCCGTCAAGGAGCGTGTATTTTATGAGCCTTTCGACAATGTTGTTTTTTATGTAAACGGTTATTCCCAGCGGGACAGAATTATGAAAGACCTTTTTGTCGTTGATAAACGCGATGAGCACGCCACAAGCACCATTGTGGCGAAAAAAGGAATAATCCTGTCGGATCGCGGCTCAAATATAATAACGATCCATTTCATGGAGGGCACAATCTATACGATTGAAAAAAATTTCGAGACTGCCAGGACGATAAAATTCGAGACCTACGACCTGAACATTGACTTGACTGACATCATGTCATCGATCATCTCAAGAGAGAAAAAACCAAATGAGATGCACATCCTGGAATTGATCAACAGCCTGAAATCCCCCAGTGGGGATGGGGAAAAAACAAACCTAATGGGTATAAAGCTCTTTGAGATGTTTTCAATTCCCTTGGCGATCTTTTTATTAGGCATAATAGGCGCGCCCCTTGGTTCACACGTAAAAGCCAAGGGGAATACCATGGGCATCATAATCAGTCTCCTTATCTTTCTCGCCTACCACATCTGCCTGATTGGCTCCAAATATATCTGCGAAAAAGGTATTATCGCACCTTCCCTGGGGGTATGGATACCGGACCTGCTCCTATTGATCATCAGTATCTATCTTATGGCCCGCGCAGCGAATCATCGTCCCATGTTACTTTTGAGACGCTTTTTTTCAGATGGACGTCCTCCGAGACAATTTCTTTTTTGAAGTCCTTTTTCACTACTTCTGCAACTTTATGGGCACTCCTGTTCATCCCGAAGACCTTTGTCTGCCCTGTTTATGTATTATTCCGTATTTATCTTAGAATTCAGGAAAATCGAACAGTTACGTCAAATTAATGACATTACGTTAATATTGCCCGCTCACCATCAGTTTTCCTCTTGATCCTCCTTCTTCGCTACTATCCATATCATGCTGTAATGATTGGTCATTTTTTAATATTCTGAATTTGGCACGGAAATTGATAATAAAAGCAGCGTAATGATTCATTAATTTATTGAACTGCGGGGCTGCCTTAAAAATTCAAAAGGCGAAATAGGACAATGACTGAAAAGACAAGAGCAACCAATCAGGCCATTAATGCCCAGCCAGGCAGGGATCCAAAACTCCTCCCTTTCACTTCTGCAAGTAATGATAAAAATTGGAGGGGGATCCTCAGGATTAAGGAAATTATTGACAAGACCACCAATATGATCTTCATCTCATATAAAGAAGAGCTGTTGTCTGAGCCAATCACCTATATCTTACCCGCAGCCTGGGGCAGAATAAAAGATGGGGAACTTTCAAACACCCAGGAGGAGATATACGGCATAATAGAGTCCATGATAAAAGATATTATGGAGAGACTTGAGATTGATGGTTTAAATGATACCCAGGGATTTGCCATAGGTTATCTGATCCGCGGATTATTGATCTCAAAAATTATCTATCTTGTCGAGGCATCCAGAAACCGCTCAAAGGAGGACCAGTGTAAAGGCGTGGATAACATTATCCTTCCGGAGGGGATCAGGGACTCTAAGATCTTCTGAGTTATCGCTTTATCTATTCCTCTTGCATCTTGACACGAACAAGCTTTTTGTGAAAGAAACAATTAAAAGACTGCGGGGGGATAATTTTTATGGCTCTTGAACATAAAGACGATGATGATAAGGCGCTGCAAAAAAATCTGGTCTGTGCCGCCTGCGGCCACCCTGTAACAAAAATATCTGAAAAGATTGAAGTTCATGGTTTTCATGACCATTCTTTTACCAATTTAGGCTATCTTGTTCAGTTAGGCTGTTTTCGAAATGCCCCCGGTTGTGTCGGAGTCGAGAGTGTCTCGCATGGCTACTCCTGGTTTCGGGGCTATTCATGGCAGATTCAGGTGTGCGGAAAATGTTATTCCCAGCTGGGCTGGAAATATATGTCCCCACTTGACAGCTTCTACGGCCTCATGTTCAATATGCTACGCGAGGAAGAACCCGATCTTTAAAAATCTATCTATTTAGTTTTGCATAAGTTTTAATCTCTCCTTTGCAGACAGCAATGCCACATCCACAGCCTCTTCAATCCGTTCAATGGGAATAAATGTCATTTCCTTGAGGACCTCCTCAGGCAACTCCTCCAGGTCGCGTTCATTACGTTTAGGCAAAATGACCGCTTTCAGCCCGGCGCGATGCGCTGCCAGGACCTTCATCTTTATGCCGCCCACGGGAAGCACCCTGCCTCGAAGTGTGACCTCTCCGGTCATTCCGATATCATTTTTCACCGGGCGTCCGTTGAAAAGGCTGATCATGGCCATGACCATCGCGATACCCGCCGACGGACCGTCTTTGGGAATGGCCCCGGCAGGCACATGTAGATGCACTTTACTCCGCCCGAACAGCTCTGGATCTATTCCAAACTGTTTTGCCTTTGAATGGACATAACTAAGGGCGATCTGCGCGCTCTCCCTCATTACATCGCCCAGCTGACCGGTCAGGGTCAATTCGCCCTTGCCATCTGTTCTGGTTGCTTCTATAAAAAGTATGTCGCCGCCGACCGCCGTTACGGCGAGACCCGTGGCAATACCAGGAATTTCAAAGGATTCGGAAGCGTCTGACTCGAACTTCTCCTTTTTTAGGTATTCCCGCACGATTTCGGGAGTAACTTCCATGGATTCTATTTCTCCGGCCGCTATTTTTACAGCTATCTTTCTGCAGATGGCGCCGATTTCCCTCTCCAGGTTACGCACGCCTGCCTCCCGCGTATAATCCTGTGTGATTTTCCGCAGGGCATCTTCAGTGATACGGAGCTCTTCCTCCCGGAGTCCATTGACCCCGATCTGACGGGGGACGAGGTAATTTTGTGCTATTTTTACCTTTTCATATTCGGTATAGCCGTCAAGCTGGATAATCTCCATCCGGTCCCTAAGCGGGGGAGGGATCGTCTCCATCTGGTTTGCGGTCGTTATAAACATAACGTCGCTTAAATCAAAATCAACATCAAGATAGTGATCACGGAAGGCATAATTCTGGGCGGGATCAAGCACTTCAAGCAAGGCGCTGCTCGGGTCTCCCCGCCAGTCCGCGCCGACCTTATCTATCTCATCCAGCATAAAAACCGGATTGCGGGTACCAGCCCTCTTAATGGCCTGGATAACCCTCCCCGGCATGGCCCCGATGTATGTCCTTCTGTGGCCTCGAATCTCCGCCTCATCACGAATGCCCCCGAGGCTCATACGTGTGAACTTACGACCCAGGGCGCGTGATATACTCTCTCCAAGACTCGTTTTGCCCACTCCCGGAGGACCGATAAAGCACAGGATCGCCCCCCTGGCCTCACCGCCGGCCTTCTTGATTTCCATCTCTTCCTTTAATCCGCGCTCATCGATCAGCTTCCTCACTGCCAGATATTCAATAATCCGGTTTTTCACTTCCTGAAGATCGTAATGATCCTCATCCAAGATCGCCCGTGCATGGTTTACATCCAAATGATCTTCACTCAGATCATTCCATGGCAGTTCAAGGAGCCAATCAAGATAGGTCTTGATCAGGGAGTACTCGGCGGATTGGGGAGACATACCCTTGAGACGTTTCAGCTCCCGGCGCGCCTCTTTTTCAGCCTCCTCGGAAAGGCCCGCCTTTCCTATCCTCTCATCATATTCGGAGAGATCAGATTGATCTTCGTCGGTTTCGCCCAGTTCCTTCTTAATGGCCTTGAGTTGCTGACGCAGATAATACTCCCTCTGATCTTTGCCCATCTTTTCCTGGGCCTCTGATTTTATCTTTTTCCCGATCGAGAGCAGCTCCTTTTCTCTTGTCAGGTGAGAGATCAGGGCAAGATATTTTTCCTTGAGACTGTCCATCTCCAGTATCTTTTGTGCATCAGTGATATCGAGACGCGAATTGGACGCCACCATATAGGCCAGGTAACGGGGATTTTTCACACGCTCGAGAAAATCGCTGACCTCATCGGACAGGTTAGGCATGAGCGCGATCACTTCCCTGGCCAGATCGACAAGGCTTCGCCTTAAGGCGTCTGATTCTATATCATCATCGACCGTTTCAGGGCATAAATCGATCCTGGCGCGCAAATAGGGCTCTGAATCAAGCCAGTGAGCCACACGGAAACGCTCCAGCCCCTGAACAAGCACCTGCATGTTATTATCTGAGGAACCAAGGACTGGCCGGAGGATTTTGGCGACAGTGCCTACTTCATAGACCTGAGTCGGCTCAGGTTCTTCAATAGAAGGGTCCTTCATGGTTAACAGGCCGATGGGACCATCCGATTCCAGGGCCTCATTTACAAGCTTGACAGAACGTGGTATTCCCACCAAAAGCGGTACAATAGTCATGGGATATACTACTGTGTTTCTCAAGGGCAATATAGGTAACTCGCGAGGTATTCTCTCGAGGTGACTGGTAATTTCATCGGGCTTCATAAAATGGAGCATTTTTTGCCTCCTCCTCTTTCATCACTAAACGATATTTCACTCCGGATATTTAATTTTCCACTATTATTAAATAATCATGATTAGGCACATTTCAAGTCTCTCCCGGACACCCTGCGAACTAAAATCCTTCGCTTAGCAAAATGCCGGGCCTTGCTTTCACCCCAGGGAACTGTTTAAAAGCGGGGGAAGCAATGGCATCACTGATGCAATAACCTGGACTTTTCTTATGATGGAAGCTGCTATCATTACTTAAAATATTGTGATAAAATTTCTGTACATCTTATGAAAATTAATGCCCGTCTGAATTTTAAGAAAATAAGAGGTTTTTAGGAATGGAATTTATCAACCCCTTTTTGACGGTTCTCATTCCTCTGGTAATCATCATGGACCCTTTGGGTAATCTGCCTTTCTTCCTGATGTTTACCGAAAGAAATACTTCTTATGAAAAACGGAAAATGGCGGCGGTTTCCACCCTTACCGCCTGCCTGATCCTGATTTTTTTCGGGTTTACCGGCGACTTTATATTGCGGTTCTTCGGCATCGGATTTCCAGCTTTTCAAATTGCCGGGGGTTTTGTCTTCTTTATTTACGCGCTGCAGATGCTGTGCCTGATCCCGAGCGGGCTAAAAACAAGCACGGAAGAGGAAAAGGAGGGGGTCGAAAAGGAAAATGTGGCCCTCGTCCCCTTGGCCACCCCTCTGCTTGCCGGACCAGGGGCCATCACGACAATCCTGGCATGGCAGCAGAAAATGGATACGCCCTTCAGCACATTTCATATGGTCATCACTGTGATGACCGCCTGCTTGATTGTCTTTTTGGTCTTTAATTTCGGGCAATGGATAAGCCGGTTTTTAGGCGTGGGAGGGATACGCGTTGTTACCCGCCTTATGGGCCTCTTGCTTGCAGTGATCGCGGTTCAATTCATTGTCAATGGATTTCAGCAGATTTTGTAAACTCGAAATGGATGGAGGGCCTTATGGCCTATTATATCTCTTCTTCTGGTAGAGGTTCACTGCACGGTTGTGGTCCTTCAGGTTGGTTGAAAAATAATGGGATCCATCGTTCTTTGAAACAAAATAGAGGTAATCAGTCTTGGCGGGGAAGATTACGGCCTTAATGGATTCCAGACCGGGATTCGCAATTGGTCCCGGTGGCAGGCCCCTTGCCACATATGTGTTATAGGGAGTGGGCTTTAAGAGGTCTTCGCGAGTAAGATTTCCTGTAAAGTTCTTTATGCCGTATATTACGGTGGGGTCACTATCAAGCCTCATCCCCTTCTTGAGACGGTTTAAAAACACGCTCGCGATAATCGGTCTCTCATCAGCGCAGCCCGTCTCCTTTTCTACAATGGACGCGAGAGTTAGAATTTCTCCCATTGTCATACCTGTTTGTTCCATCGCCTCCCTGTAAGGCATTACAACCTCCCTGAACCGCTTGATCATCACATCTATTATTGATCCGGGAGACAGTCCCTTACCGAACTGATAGGTGTCCGGATAAAGATATCCCTCAAGGCTCTGGCCTGTCACCCCGTAACTCCTTAGAACTTCCTTATTGTGGGTAAGTGACAGAAACTTCTGTTCATCAACAAGATCCTTTTCGGCTAAAAGCCCTCCGATCTGCGTGACCGAAAAACCCTCTGGGACAGTGACGGAATAGGTAATGATTTCTCCCCTGGTCAGCATGGAAATTACCCTGATGGGAGACATGTTGGAACTTAACCGGTACTCCCCCGCCTTGATTTTTCTGCTGTATCCTCTGAGCCTCGCCCACAGCATAAAAAGCGTCTTGTCCCTTATGATTCCTCTTTTTTCCAGGCTATCAGACGCCTCTCTCAAGGACATCCCTTCCCTCAGGATAACAACCTGTTCCGCTCCTCCGCTCTTTGCCGGTCTCATGAGAAATAGACCGAATCCAATAATGAGGACGGCCATGATAATGATAAAAATGCAGGCAAACAGGACGGCGGCTTTCTTTTTGTTGAAATCAGACATGAATAAAACGGCTCAGGAAAAGTCCAAACGATATTAGCAGCCCCTGGGCAATGACCGTCTGAATCGTCAGGGCCTGGGCCGGTATCAAGGCATCGTGTGACAGATACTCCCTCCATGCAATTTTCATCGCCCTGAATGTTAATGGAAAAGATATGAATGCGATCATAATCAGATAGGAAGTCCCCATAATGCCTATTAAAAAGATAATGGCTATAAAGGAGAATGCCATGATAAGGCAGTAAAGATACCTGGATATACCCGGACCCAATCTAACAACAAGGTTCTTCTTGCCGACCTCTTTATCCGCCTCATAATCCGGAAACTGGTTTATCCAGATCACGCCGGTTATTAAAAATCCCTGAGGAAATCCGAGTGCGAATGCCTCGGGGCTCAAGGCCCCCGAATTGACATAGTTTGCACCAAGGGTGATCAACGGGCCAAAAGCGAAAAATATCAATATTTCACCCCATCCCCTGGACATGAATTGAAAAGGAGGGGCGGAATAAGACCAACCGGCAAAGAGGCCAAGAAGGCCTATGGGAAGAACCAGCGGCCTGCCCCTTCTCATAAGCCAGATAGCCGCCACCAGGGTGATGAGAAGGAAAAAAATCGACATCATCAATATAGTCCTGGCCTTTAGCTCTCCATCTTGAATAACACGGCTCCCACCGCTGAAAGGCGTCACGCGTAGATTTATCGGATCACTTCCCCTGGAATCGTAATAGTCATTGAGGAGGTTCGAGGACAGGTGGAGTGCAGCCACACCGATCAGGGCCAAGATGAAATTAAAGAAAGAAAAATGCTTCCCGGAGAAGGCGAAGGACGTGCCTATAAGTACCGGCATGATGGAACCGGCCAGAAACGGGGCCCTTAGGGCCTTTATATATGCTTTCAATTTGTCAGATCCCTTGATCTTTAATTTTTATCCTTATGGACAATTTTTATATTAATATTATAGTGACTAAAATTCAACCATGGAATAAGGGCCTATCTTCTTCCATAGTAAAACCATTTATAACGGCTTAAACACAAAGGTCCTGATTGCCATATTACCAATTCTCAAGGGGACAGGTCTTGCAGAGAGGTTTCCTGCGGCAGCATTCCTTGCCCGTTTTTACTATCAAGGCGTGAAACTCGTTGAAGAGCTTCGGGTCTTCGGGAAGGTTATCCATGAAGAGTTCCTGGAGGTCGCGATAGGTGGCTTCCTCCTCAGCCATACCGTGTCTTGAAAGAATCCGGTGGGTATAGGCATCTATAACAAAGACGGGACGCCTGGCAGCGTATAGAACGATACTGTCAGCGGTCTCGGGCCCGACCCCTTTGACGGAAAGAAGACCTTCCCTTAAAGGCCCTGTCTCCTCATTAAGTAATCGGTCGATATCGCCGTCATATTCTTCCATTATGAACCTTATCAGGTTCTTCAAACGTCCTGCCTTTACGTTATAATACCCGGCCGGCCTTATTTTTAACGCCAGTTCTGGCAATGAGGCGGCATCAAGGGCCTTGATGAGGAGAAGATTCGCTGTCTTCAAATTTTTAATGGCCTTCTCCACATTATCCCAGTTGGTGTTCTGAGTCAGCATTGCCCCAACAATCATTTCAAGCTCGGTCTCTCCCGGCCACCAGTGCTGGGGGCCAAAATGATTCAACATGAGATCAAACATCTCATTCAGTCTTTGACCGGCAATAGTATGCAAAAAATTTATCCTTCTTTTTTCTAAAATCTGCAATCAAATTCATGTAAATGATGTCTTGCTGGTGGATTAGGGTTTCTTAATTGCCTTGACAGGCCGGTTAGGATAACTTAGATTTACGCTTCATGTCAACGCGGTGTTTCTTGTAAATCGACCGCGGCCAATTCGCATTGTTGCAGTGATTCTTGAACGCATATAAAAAGTTAAAGAAAAGATATGTCATCAGCCAATAGACTTTCAAAAATACGTAACATCGGCATAATCGCCCATATCGACGCCGGCAAGACCACAATCACAGAGCGTATACTCTATTATACCGGGAAGGTCCACAAGATGGGTGAAGTCCATGATGGAGAGGCAACCATGGACTGGATGCTTGAGGAAAAGGAGAGGGGTATCACAATTACCTCAGCGGTTACCTCCTGCAGTTGGTTGGGGCATACCATCAATATAATTGACACGCCAGGTCATGTGGATTTCACCATAGAGGTCGAGAGGTCACTCAGAGTCCTTGATGGGGCCATTGGAGTATTTTGCGCCGTGGGGGGCGTTGAGCCCCAGTCTGAGACCGTTTGGCATCAGGCCGATAGATACAAGGTCCCGAAAATGGCCTTCATCAACAAGATGGATAGGATTGGAGCGGATTTTTTCAGGGTCGTAAAAATGATCAGGGATCGGCTTGGGGCAAGGCCCTTGATTCTTCAACTGCCATGGGGATCGGAGGACAACTACAGGGGGATCATTGATCTCCTGGAAATGAAGGCTATTACCTGGGAAGAAGAGACACTGGGAGCGGAGTTTGATGAAATGCCGATCCCGCAGGAATGCGTGGATGAGGCAAAAAAATACAGGGAGATGCTCCTTGAGACCCTGGCGGATAGGGATGACCGGATAATGGGTAAATACCTTGCCGATGAGGAGATCGATCCAAAAGATCTATGGGAGGCCATCAGGACCGCAACCGTCAGGCTTGAACTTGTTCCGATCCTGTGCGGATCAGCGCTGCGCAACAAGGGAATACAACCCCTGTTGGACGGTATTGTCAATTACCTGCCTTCCCCGCTGGATGTGCCTCCCATCACCGGCCATGTGCCCGCTACAGGGAAAGAAGATAAGCGGGCCCCGGATCTCAAGGGGCCCTTATCCGCCCTTGCCTTTAAGGTCATGATGGATCAGGGCAGAAAAATGACCTATGTCCGAATTTATTCCGGCGGCATAAAGGCTGGAGACACCGTATACAACCCGGGAAAGAACATTAAAGAGAAAGTTGCCCGGCTTCTAAGGATGCATTCCAACAAGCGGGAGAGAATCGATCATGCCACAACCGGCGACATTATTGCAGTTATGGGTCTGAAGACAACATCCACGGGGGATACCCTGTGTGACGAATCCAATCCCATACTTCTCGAACCGATAAGCTTTAACAAGCCGGTTATCTCGATCGCCACCGAGCCCAAAAGGGTCCAGGACCAGGACAGGCTCTTAGATGCCCTTGCCAAACTATCAGACGAAGATCCAACCTTTAAGTTCAGAATTGATGATGAGACCGGGCAGACAATAATTTCAGGGATGGGAGAACTCCACCTTGAGATCATCACTGGTCGATTAAAGAGAGAGTTTCAGGTTGATACAAATCAGGGCAAACCCCAGGTCGTCTACCGGGAGACGGCATCAAAGAAAGTGGAACATGAAGAGATCTTCGAAAAAGAGCTTGCCGGACAGCGGCATTTCGCGGGCATACGAATCGAGATATTGCCGAGAACAAGGGGGAGCGGGAACAGGTTCGTTGACCGTTGTGAAAACCCCACACTGACTGAAGAGTTTCTTGCCGCCATCAGAGAAGGTCTTGAGGAAGCGGCGGACGGAGGAGTCATTATGGGATATCCTGTAATTGACACGGAGACCGCGCTCTTGGATGTCAGGATTGACGAGGCCCATTCCGACACTATGGCCTTTAAGGTGGTCGCTGGAATGGCCTTTCAAAATGCCTTCACCAAAAGTGAGCCCCTGCTCCTTGAGCCCATAATGGAGGCCGAGATACTGGTCCCCGAGGAGTTCATGGGAGAGGTGATAGGTGATCTTAACACGAGGCAGGGCAAGATCGAGCAGATCGTCAATAAAGGACCCGTTCAGGTATTGACTGCCCACGTCCCCCTCTCAAAGATGTTCGGATATTCCACCGCGATCCGTTCCGTCTCACAGGGCCGGGGCACATTCAGCATGCAATTCAGCCACTTTGATAAGGTCTGATCCGCCTTTATGAAGTTCTACAGGTATTTTCAAGTCGTCCCAGGCCCTCGATTTCCACGACTACCTCATCCCCATTCTTCAGATAGATTGGGGGTTCACGGAAACAGCCGACTCCCGGGGGTGTCCCGGTCAGGATGACATCTCCCGGGACCAGGGTGAAATTCCTTGAGAGGAAGCTGATAAGCCTTGGCAGCCTGAAGATCATCTGGCCTGTATTGCCGTCCTGCATGACCTCGCCGTTCAGCAGGCATTTGATTTTGAGGGAATGGGGGTCCGGGATCTCATCGGAGGTGACTATCCAGGGACCGAGCGGACAGAAGGTATCAAGGGATTTTCCCCTCACCCATTGGCCGTCCCCGAACTGCAGGTCCCTCGCGCTCACGTCGTTTGCGCAGCAGTAACCGAAAACCCCGTCCATGGCCCTATCTTCAGGCCAATCGTGCATGGTGTCCCCGATTACTACGGCCAGTTCCGCCTCATAATCAACGCGGCTCGTAAGGGAATTGTCCCAGGCGATACAACCCCGGTGACCCGTCAGGCTTGTCTGGAATTTGGTGAAAACTATCGGGATTTCGGGAACCGTGGCCCCGCCTTCGCGGATATGATCCATATAGTTCAGGCCGATGCCAATGATCTTGGAAGGCCGGTCCAGGGGAGGCGCCCATCGGACCTCATCCAATGTCAAGGCGTCGCCGGAGGGCTCATATTCTTTGCCTCCTTTTATGAAGTCTATCATATTACCCTGAAAATCAAGGGGTTGTAAGGCGTTGTTTTCTATCAATCCCAGTCGAATCCGGTCCTTGTGATAATATTGCGCGATCTTCATGACGACTCCATTTCTTCTAATAGAATATATACCGGAGCCTCTTGTAACATTACCATAATTGCCTTTTTCCGTCCTTTCTGCGAAAGCAGGAATCCAGTGAATTCAAGGGCTTCTGGACTCCGGCTTCCGCCGGAGTGACG
>CAZGIZ010000106.1:0-16530 GCA_964526655.1 uncultured Desulfobacteraceae bacterium
ATGCGTGGGGATGAACCGACGGTGAGATTGTTTATGTGGCAGAGGGCTCTGTGTTCCCCACATGCGTGGGGATGAACCGCTATGCACCATTTTAAGACCTATTTATCGTTTGTGTTCCCCACATGCGTGGGGATGAACCGGAAATTACCCATTGCCCAGGATGCGGGGAACAGTGTTCCCCCCATGCGGGGGCGTGGATTGAAACCAGGGTCGGCGTCCCCGCCGACCCTATCTTAATGTTTCTCCATCCAGGTATCGAATAATTTCCACCGGATAAACCCGGTCTTGAGATACGAGGTGTGTACCCAGGGTTGATAAATGTATGCGGCCGGCTGGTTGTAAAGCGGAATAATAAGGGCGTTGTCGGCAACATATCTGACCATCTTTTCGGTGATCGCCTTCTGATCGGCCTCGTCGAAATAGGTCGTGGCCTTTTCGCACATGGCTGCCAGTTCCTCCGGCGGCTCATAGCTGGCAAGGTGGGTCTTGGCCTCAGGGCCGAACCAGGCCTCGAAAGTCCCGAGGAAATTCTCATCGGCGCCAGTGAAGAAATAGGCGATATCCTTCCACCCGTTTCCCCAGACACTGCCGTAGAACCTCCCAGGATCCGCGATATCCAGATCCGTGGAAAATCCTGCGTCATCGAGATAGGCCTTGACGGCCTCCGCCGTGGTATTCCTTCCCCCAGCCTGGGCAATGGCAAGGAGTTGGAGTTTTAACCCGTTGGGGTACCCCGCCTCGGCCAGCAGCTTCCTTGCCTTTTCCGGGTCATAGAGCCTGCCCTTATAGTTAGGGTCGTAACCCCATTCATTCTTGTTCGCTATCAGCATCATGGGATCGTAATAACCGAACCCGACCGCCTTGGCCAGGGCGGGTTTGTCGATAGCGTATTCGATTGCCTCCCGCACCTTGAGTTTTGCCGTCGGCCGCGTCGGGTCCTTTATGTTCAGGTAAAGCAGCTGCGGCAGGGCAGGCCAGCTTGAAAACCTTTTTAACCCTTTTTTCTCCAGCTCAGACTGGTCCCTTACCGTTGGGTTCGTCCAGATATCCGCCTCCTTTGCCTGCATTATGGCCGAGGAGGTCGCCGGATCAGGGATAAAGCGGGTCTCAATCCCGTCCAGATATGGCTTGCCCTTTTGCCAGTACCCGTCAAACTTCTCATACTTGAGATAGGCGTCGCGCTCCCATTCAACAAACTTGAAGGGTCCCGTGCCGACCGGGTGGCTCCTGCACCACTCCTTGCCATTGGCATCAAAGGCCTTCTTGGAAAACATGCGGGTAAAGCCGTAGGCGAATCTCATCTGGTTCTGGTACTGGGTCAAATGGAGGACCACCGTGTAGTCATCGACAATCTCGATGGACTTGACCTGGTCCGCAAACTGCATCTTCCCCGTATCCTTGACGAGTTGCAAATTCCAGGCACAGACCTCCGCATTAAGGTCGGATCCATCATGGAACTTGACGCCCTTTCTCAGGTGAAAGGTCATTGTCTTCGCGTTCGGATCGATATCCACGGCCTCGGCCAAAAAAGGCTCCATTTTCCTCTCTTCACTCATCTCCATCAGACATTCAACCACGGGTAAAGCCTCGGTAGAGTCCTGGGGACCCATTTCCGGGTAATATCCGATAACACGCGGGCCTGACGGATTAATCCGTCTCAGGACACCGCCATATTGTGGCTGTTCCCCGAAACTCTCTGAAACAGCCAGCACAGTTGACACAAGAGCAATTGACGCAATAATAAGGATCTTTTTTATCATTTGTCATCCCTCCCTTTCTGTCTGTGCCCATCTGGAAAAGACCTTTTACCGGATTATATGTTCAGCAGTCTGCACTTCACCTCCTTCCCTATTAATGATGGATTCTGGAGTAAGATGATAATATTATATATAAAGATCGTAAAAAAAGGCAAAAATTAAAGGGGAAAGACCATCTCCCCCGAGCGGTCCAGGGCATATCCCGGCAGATTCAAGGCCGAATCCTTAAAAGCCGGGCTGCGGAGGAGCCCTAAAAAGAGCTGGACGCCCTGATCGAAAAAGCGCTCCTTCAGGATAATGAAATCAAACCGCTCCCTCCTCAGGGGAAGGAAATCAAGGTCCAGCAGACCGGCCACGGCCCTGATGCCGGGACCTGCGTCGGCCCGGCCTGCGAGCACTTCCAGGCCCACATCCAGGTGCCTCTGAAGCTCAATATTGTATCCCTCCAGGTCTTCCCCCCTGATGCCTGCTTTTTTGAGCTCTCCGTCCAGGAGCAACCGGGTCCCCGTGCCCAGGGGGCGGTTGACTATCCTGACATCCCCTTTTGCAAGGTCTTCAACCTTGGCGATCCCCTTAGGGTTTCCCTTTGCCAGTAAAATCCCCTGCTCCCTGTGGCAGAAATTAACCACGGCAGGCACCTGCTCCAGCTCTTCCCTTGCAAAACCGAAATTATACTCCTTTCCGTCCTCCTGCAGGAGATGGCTCGAGGCCATATGACAGAGGTTGCGATGCAGGGCCTTGATGCCGCCAAGGCTTCCCAGGTTTCCGAACACGGCCATGTGCTCGGGATATTGCCTGTTAAACAGTGATATGGTCCTGTCAAGGAGGATGTCATTGCTGCCCCCGATAATCAGCAGCCCGTGGTAGGGAGGGAGGGGATTCACTGCCTTCGGGTAGTTAATGGTCTCGTTCTCGAGCCACTGTTCCACAAGATGGAGCGGAAAGAGCCACTTCCCCGTCACCTTTGTGGCAGGGAGGCCCTTTTCGCTTATAAGTGCATAGACCATCTTTTCATTAATATCCAGAAATTCGGCAACCTCCCTCGTGTTAAGAAGACGCTTTTTCTCCATCCCTCCATACCCTCCTTTCTATATATAAAAGAAAGTAAATAACCCATGCCCATCTGAGATCCCGCTTTCGGGGAAGGAAGTAACCTTGTTTTAACCCCTTAGGAGTTCATTGATATCTAATAGGGGTAGGCACTGTGTTTCTCTTCAAGGGGATATCTATACATCGGCTCAAGGCTTAAGGCTAAGGGCATAAGGTAAAAAATAACTCCACTTTTTTACCCTGCGCCTTGCGCCCTATGCCCTAAACCCTCTATTCCATTTGGTCATTAGCTGACAGGCAGGTAGATATCCGCTTGAAGAGAAACATAGTGCCGGATCTACTCAAAAGACCTCAATGCTTCCCTGCGGGATTGAGAGCCACACCATTTCCCCCATTACCAGGTTCAGGTCGTTAACAGCCTCTTCGGGAATAAGCACGCTCAAGGGCACACCGATATCAATAACGGCCCTTACGCGGCCCTTTTCATAGGTGAGCTGCATCAGTCTCCCTTTGAAATTGTTCTCATTTGAGATTTCTCCCCCGTCCCTGTTGATTACCACACGGCCCGGGTTGATGGCCATGCGGACCTGCCCCGTCCTGCCGGTCCGGAGCCCCACCCTTAAACCCTCCCGGATCAAGCAGTATTTGTCTCCCCCCGGGTCCGTTTCGATACGGCCGCTGAATATATTCTCGTGGATGGAATCCGCCGCCTTCCCCTCAAACATAAACACTATCTCATCGGCCATCCTCGATGCCTGGATCATATCATGGGTGGTAAAAATAACCGAGATCCCTTTTTTCCTGTTTATCTCCCTTATGATCCGCTCAATATTGATCTGATTTTCCACATCAACGCTCGCCGTGGGCTCGTCCATGAGGATCACTTCCGGCGAACAGGCAAGGGCCTGGGCTATAGCAACCCGTTGCGTCTCGCCCCCGGACAGCCTGTGGGCCTTCGCGTCTCTAAAATTTTCCATTCCAACAAGGTCAAGGAGTTCATTTACTGTCCTCTCCCTCTCCGGTCCCGGCCTCCCACGTATTTTCAGGGGAAATTCCACGTTATTATAGACCGTTGTGGTGAAAAGGATCGGTTTCTGCTGGACCATCACGACCCTCTGCCGTAGCCTTATCAGCTTCAGGCCGCTGAAATCCACCCTTTCCTCCCCAAACCATACCTCCCCGGAGGTCGGGGGAAGGAGAAAGGCCAGGACCTCGAGAAAGGTCGTCTTTCCCGCCCCGTTCGGGCCGATGATGCCGTGGACTTTGCCGCCTTCAAGGGAAATATCCTCCAGGTTGAGGACTGTCCGCCCCCCGTAGGTCTTGATAAGGTCCTTTACCCTGTACGACATCGGGCCTACACCCTTGTCCTGCCCTGGAAATGGTTGAATACTATGTTTAGCCCGAAACTCAGAAAGAGGAGCACGATCCCCAGGGCCACGCTCAGCACAAACTCGCCCTTGTCATATTCCAGGGCCATTGCCGTGGTCATGTTCCTGGTGAACCCCTTTGCGTTTCCGCCTAACATCATGCTGATGCCCACCTCCGCTATCACCCTCCCAAAGGCCATAATGATCGATGCCACGATGCCGAAGCGCGCTTCCCTGACAATGACCCATGCGGTCTGGACCGCATTGGCGCCCAGGGTCAGGGCCGTCTTCCTGTAGCGGTCGTCTATGCGGCTGATTGCGGAGATGGTAAAGGTCGTTATTATGGGAATGATCAGGAAGATCTGTCCGATTATCATGGCCTTCTGGGTATAGAGGAGGTCAAGGGGGCCGAATATCCCCTTCCTTGAGATAAATGAATAGACAAAGAGGCCTATAACTACAGTGGGAAGGGCAAGGAGGGTGTTAAGGATTGTTATCAGGAGACGCTTCCCCCTGAATTCGTTTAGGGCGATCAAGAGCCCGGCAGGGATGCCGACGACACCCGCGAAGATCGTGGATGAGGAACTCACCTTCAAAGAAACGGATATGATATCCAGGAGTTCCCTGTCCAGGGACCATATGAGGATAATGGCCGATTGAATGCTGTCAAAAAGGAATGGCATGGATTAATAATTTGGCGCAGGGCCCAGGGCGCAAGGCACAGGGTAAAGACAATCAAATTACCATGTTTTCCTTGAACCCTGCGCCCTATGCCCTGCGCCTTGCGCCTTATTTAGTTTTTTCCATTTTCTTTTATCTGGGGAGCGCGTCAGGAAAGAAGGCCTGTTGTCCCTCGATCTTGTATCCGGCAATAAGGGCCTGGGCCTTTTCCGAGACCAGCCATTTCGCGAGCTGTTCCGCCTCCTTAAACTTTACATGGGGATATCGTTTCGGGTTCACGGGGATGATCCCGTAGGGATTAAAAAGGACAGGATCACCTTCTACGAGGACCACGAGATCCAGTCCCTGTTCCCTGCCGAACTTATATTTCAGGAAGGTCCCCCTGTCGGACAGGGTATATGCCTGTTTTTCCTCGGCATATGTTATGGTCTTGCCCATCCCCTGGCCTATTGACATATACCATTCCCCTAATCCTCCCGGGTACGTGAAGGATAATTTCGACTTTTTTCCTTCTTTGATGATCTCAATCTCCTCCGTCTTCAATGGCATCCCCGCGAGTCTCCAGATCTCCTGCTCCTTGGCATGGGTGCCGCTGTCATCCCCCCTCGACACGAACACTGCCCCTGAATCGGCAATCCTCTTGAAGGCCTGGGCAGCCTGCCCCATACCCCTGATACCTGCAGGGTCCTTTTCCGGCCCTAATATAACGAAGTCATTGTGCATCACGGCCAGGCGAAAGGCCCCATACCCCTCTGCGACAAACTCTTCCTCCCTCCCCTTGTCGTGTACAAAAATTATATCCACGTTCCCGTCCATTCCGTCCCTGATGGCCGCGCCCGTGCCCTTTGCAAAGACCTTGACGCCGATTCCCGTGTCCTTTGTAAATTCCGGGAGCAGGACGTCCAGGAGCCCGGAATTCTCCGTGCTTGTTGTGGTGGACATCTTGATGGTATCTTCCGCCCGCACACCTGCAGCCATGACCGCGATAAAGCAAAAAATCAGAGTAAAAAGCCATGTGTATCGCCTTTTCATATCCATTTCTCCCTTTCTCTGAAATTCAATCATCCTTGTTATTATAAGTCAATAATTGTTTTTTTAGGTTTCTCCCTATGGCTCATGTTCCTGGGCATGTCTCGCGTCCATTTAAAGGGCGTGACCATATTCCGCTTTGCCGTACTCCCTGATAATCACCTGGCCCCATTCCGACCCAATGTCATTAACTTAAGCTCCTCGATTCTGACGTTGAAGCCTTGGACGTCATTCCGGTCCCGCATCAAGTGCGGGATAAACTCCGGCCGGTCGAAGATGCCGATTAATCGGTGAATCCAGCCTTTTCGTGCTCTTCTGGACCCCGGCTTTCGCCGGGGTGACTGCATTGGGAACCATATTTCCCTTAAGTTAACAGCATTGCTTCCGACCCTGAAAATCATTTTATGTCAGGTCAAAGACGACCGTAATAACCAGAGCGATCTCCCCTTTGAAATATTTCTTGGGGGGTCTCGGGAAAGGCGCCGCGTCCTTTACCGCCTTGAGGGCCGCCTCGTCCAGCAGAAGGGACCTGGACTTTTTCATGATCTCCAGGGCCTTGATGTCTCCCTCGGCCGTGATCACGAACTTCACCATCACACGGCCCTCGATCTGCCTATGCCTCGCCTCTTCAGGATATCTCTTCTGGTTCTCGATCTTGAGCTTGACCATGCTGAGATAGCTGTCGGGTGACGCATATTCGTCATCTATCTTTTCCTTTGGCGGCGCCCAGCTATCGATTGACACGCCTGAAACAGGGGGAATGCCGGGAATGCCCACCTTCTCCACAAGAGTGTCAGGCAGATCCCTGTCAACCGGCTCTACCCTGAGGGGCCTCACAGCCGGGACCGGACGCTGGGTCAGATTCAGCCGTTTGATATCCTTAACCTTGGGTTGCTCCTTGGGCCTGTAGCGGGGCCGGGGCACGCTCCTTTCCGGCGGTTTCGAGATATCCTGGAGCGTCAATTCTATGTATGTGAGGGCCTTTGACCTGTACAGCCCCGAGATGTGCATGAAGATCAAACCGTGTACGGCCAGGGAAACTATCACAAGCGCCTGAAAAAGCCTGTTTGGTCTTTTTTTAATCCCGGATTTCACGCGATCCCCATAAGACCCTAAAAGGCCTTCTCCGTGGCCAGGCACAGCCGCCCCGCGCCCGCGGCCTTGGCCAGGTCCATGATCTTCACGGCCTTGTTGAGGATCACGGCCCGATCGGCCCTGACTACCACGAGCTCGTTCTCCTTGTTCCCGATCATCTCCCTGAGCCTTTCAAAGAGCCTCGCCTCGGAGATCTCCTTGTTTTCCAGATAGGCCCTTCCCTCCTGATCCACGTACACCGTGATCACCTCCTCGGTCTGGGGCGCCGAGGCATTGGCCTGGGGCAGCTTTATCTTGATCCCTTCATCCACCAGGAAGTTGGTGGTAAGCAGAAAATAGATCAGGAGAAGAAATACTATATCGATCAATGAGGTAAGGGGCATCTGGACCTGAATCCTGTCTTTTCTTGTCCTGCGAACAAGCATCTCAAACCTCCATCAATTGTGTCTGTTAAGGGCCTTGATAAAGGTTACCGTCCCATCCTGCAGCGCTGCCTCGTAACTGTCCACCCGTGAAACGAGATAGCTGTGCGCGACCATTGTGGGGAGCGCCACTGCCAGGCCCAGGGCCGTCGTGAGCATGGCCTCCCAGATTCCGCCCGCCAGGACCGCGGCGTTGACCTTGCCCCCCATCTGTTGAATCACCATGAAGGCCTTTATCATGCCGAGGACGGTCCCCAGAAGGCCGAGAAGGGGGGCAATACTGCCGATGGTTGCCAGGGCCTGGAGATAGCGGGAGAGACCCCGTACCTCCTCGTCAGTAGCATGGGCCAGGACCGTCTCGATTGTCTCCCTTTCCTGGTCTTTCACCTCCATGGCCTGAGTCAGGATCCGCCCCATGTGGGTATCGCTCCCTGAAGCCAGTTCATAGGCCAGATTGTCTTCGCCGTTCTTCAAGTGCCGCGACATCTCCTCCACAAGGCCGTTCCCCCGGATTCGCAGCCTTGAAAAACGTATGAGCCTTTCAAGGAAAATGGCCAGGGCAAGCACTGAGCATAAAAGGATGGGCACTACAAGGACGCCCCCCTTTGCGAGAAATTCAATCATGTCTTCCTCCGATCTCTTTCTAAGTGATTATATTAGTATGGAGCGCCAGGCCTTGCTTTCAATCCCTCAGGAATTATAAGGCAAGTCGGGCTATATTTTCTTTTCAAATTGATAGTTTTAAAAGATTCGAGATTTAAGGATTATGGTTAAAACCGAAATACGACCTCCCTTTTCAACACCTTGCGCCTTGTGCCCTGCGCCCTACGCCGCTATTTTATTTTTTCATCCCATTGTTCTATTATTCCACCATTCCATCATTTCGGGCTCTTCTCCTCAATGTCCGGTTTGCCGTCAAAATTCAGATCCCTCATACGTTTAACAAGGGCCTCGGACTCGTCATAATACTCCCATAGATCGGGCTTCCCGTCGCCATTGGTGTCTTCCTCGACACGGGACAGCCTTCCCTTTTCATAATAATACCAGGTCTCGGGCCGGCCGTCCCCGTCCCGGTCCATCTCCGAGCGGACGCCCTCTTCCGCATCATTGTAAAACCAGGTTATGTCGAGATGATCCTTTGATTCATATTTCTCATGGCTCTCGGTCAATTTCCCCTTCCCGTTGTAGATCTCTTTCAGGTCAATGGAGCCGTCGCTGTCTTCATCTATCTCCTTTAGCCTCAGGATGTCATCCTTGTAGCAGTAACGGCCCTCGGCTCTCCCGTCGCCATCCGCGTCCAGCTCCATCACAACGTCCCAGGGAGGCCTGTTGAACCATTCAGTTGTCTCAAAGCGGCCGTCCCCGTCCCTGTCCCGGATCAGTTTAACCCTCTCTCCCTTTTGAAAAAAGACCTTGAGGTCGATTCTTCCCTTGCCCTCCTCATCCCTGTCGATTCGAACGATTTGACCATCTTCATAATGCTCCCAGAGGTCCGGTTTTCCGTCCAGGTTCGTATCGCTCTCCGCCCTCTCCTTCTCGCCCCTCTCATTGAAATAGATCTTCGTGTCCGGCTTCCCATCCCCGTTGTTGTCCTGGGTCTGCAAAGAGATTTGCCCCTTTTTGAACAGAGTCGTTGTCTCCCTAATGCCGTCGCCGTCCGTGTCGTATTCGACACGGGCCAGCTCGCCTTTTTGATAGAAACTGATCCTGTCCACCTTGCCCGTAAACCTTGTATCCTCCTCAATCTTTTCAGACAGGCCCTGTGAGTCAAAATGGCAGAAAAAATCCTTTTTTCCGTCGAAATTTTTATCCTTCTCCTGGTAAAACGGCCTTCCATCCCTGTAACGGGTCATAATGTCAAACAGGCCGTCCCCATTGGTATCCTCCTCCTGTTCCAGGGGCACGGCCCCCTGAAACCTGGTGATACGCTCAAAACGGCCGTCCTGGTCCTGATCCTTTTTCTCCTCGGAAAGCTCCCCCTTTGAATAAATGCGGATAAGCTCCATTTTCCCGTCCCCGTCCAGATCGTGACGGCTTTCCGCCGGGAGGCCGTCAGGCCCGTATAAAATGATCTTATCCACCTTTCCGTTCCCGTCCTCGTCAACCCGTCTTTCAACAAGCTTTTCATCCCTGTATGTCTGCCAGACATCCACCCTGCCGTCGCCGTCAGTATCCCCGGTTGAAGATGCCAGCTTCCCCTTGTCAAACGAATAAACCGTGTCAAAGAGTCCGTCTCCTACCGTGTCCTTCTCTATCTTAAGGAGACGCTCTTTATCGTCAAACCAGGATATCTGATTGATTCTTCCGTCCTTTGATCCGGATTCCTCGTGTCTGAGCCTCTTGCCGTCCTTGAAATAGTCCCAGGAGTCTATCTTTCCATCATAGTCGCGATCTGCCTCCAGCCTTATTATCTGATCGTTGACGTAATACTGGAAGCGGTCCATCTTGCCGTCCCTATTGCTGTCCGACTCCAGCTTGATGAGCCTCCCCTTTTCATCCAGATGGGCGATCCGGTCGATTTTGCCGTCCTTGTCCGTGTCCTGCTCCACGACCCCGGGCTTATCCTTTGCCCAGGCCATTGGGGCGGCCGCGGCAATACATATAAAAATTACTATTAACAGGATCTTTCTTATTAAATGGGCTATATTGTTCACTTTCCTTACCACTATTTTTTCAGATGTTTGAAACCAGACATCAGGACGGTCAAATATTCCGGGTATTGGAAGACACAATCCTTTAGCAATTCTTGAAAGATATTTATCCGGCCCTGTCTGTCTCTTAAATGCGATGCCTACCTGCCTGGGAGTTGTGGACCAAATATTTAGGGTTTGCCAAGCAGGAAGCAAATTCACAAGAGGTACATAGGCATAAACCCTAAATATTTGGTCACTGCAACGTCAGGTGGAATTTTCAAAAAGCCATCGTCTTTAAGAGACAGACAGGGCCTGCTTCGGTTTGCAGACCCCTATACATTAAAAGTAATACCGGGACCCTGGGCCCTGATTTTTTCAGAAAGAGAGAATAACAACCTCAGGAACGCTAAATGATGGGAATATAGGCGGCAATGTCAGGTTGTCTGTGGCCGTCTTGCGGTCGCGGAGCCGGTTTTCAGGGCCTCAGGTCAATTTATGGGTTCTGTCCGAGAGATATTACCTCGATCTTTTCCACGGACTTGATGTCCCGGTCTGCCATGAGGTCGTCCGCCGGGATCAGAAAGAATCTGCCTCCCTCCTCTATGGCGCTCCCGTCCATCGTGTCCGCGATAAACATACGGTCTCCGGTCCTGTTAAGAAAGACCTCTCCATAGGAGAAAAGCGAGCGGTAACCGTCCGGCGCGGAAACATGGAACACCGTGCATAGATTATCCCCGATTCCGGCCTCTTCAATTATCGATTTGAAGGTGGCCCCGCTGTAGTCCCCTATCCCGTGGAAGCCCTTGCCTTCCCCGACAGTGACTATTTTCATTCCTCTTCGGGTATAGGATGAGAGATCATTGAATGTCTTCTCTTTTTTCACCGCACCGGTTACTGTGAAGGACGGGGAAAAGAGCTTCTTGGACCTGTCGCCTGTCACGTTCGGCCTGGGATACAGCACACGGATGCTCACGACCTCTTCCAGGGACCTGTCCGAGCAGGCGTCGCAGGCCACAACAAGCTTCGGAAACCCTATCGGCCGGCTGAGCTGGTCCATATAGGGCTTGTAGAAATCCTGATCGTGGCAGGAAGAGCAGCCATGATGGGGCATTATCGGGGTCGCCGAGGTGGCGATAATGATGTCTGCCGAGTTCCTGTAAAAGATCTCTCCCCATGACAGTACCACCTCATTCCCCTTGCTGTCTTGGATCAATACGGCAAGGTCTATGTTTTTTTTAAAGTCGCTGTCCTTCTTCTCAATGGACGCTGTTTCGAGCAGGGCGCGTAAAGGGACTCCCTGATAATAAAAAACGCCCCGAAAAGTCCCGTCCCTCATTATCTCATTGAGCTGAACCCTCACGTTCTGATATCTTCCGATGGTCTCCATACTGAGATTGAGGGGTTGTTTCACAAGACCGGAAACGCTTATGGTCGATGTGGATGATGCCCATGTCTCCGGTGCAAAGAGGAGACAGATAAAACACGCCAATATTATATGATATCTGATTTTCATGTTGTACTCCTTTGGTTCAACACTGGCATCTGAAATAAAGTTTATTAACAGAGGCAGGTATGGTGTTTCTCTTCAAGGGGATATCTTTTTAAAATTCCACCAGGCATTCCCATGACCAAATATTTGGTGTTTATTGCTAATATCCCCTTCTAATTCTCCTCCAAACTTGGCAAACACCAAATATTTGGTCATTGGCTACCATGCGGGTAGATATCCCCTTGAAGAGAAACACCATACCGGATTTCTCAAATAATTATCATTAACCTGGAGACCTCTCATTCCGGGACGGCGACTTCCATGTTATGAACAGATATACAAAGATCCCCGCTATCATCATGGGATATACAATCAAGAAAAAGGATAGAACCGGATTCTTTGACAGGGTCAGGACGACTCCGGGCTCAGGCCTTCCGCCTTTGCCGCCGCGGGAGCGGGGCCCGGGCACGAACTTCGTCAGGGTCACCTGGACATCCCTGTACTTCAGGGGATCCATTGTGCCGACCTTTCCCCTCTGCACCGGCTTACCCTTGTAACTCAGGAGCACCCCGGCGTAATTGTCCCGGTAATGGAACTCGCTGCCCAACAATTCCCTTTTGGATTTACTGAGGACGCTCAGATCATCCACAAAATTCACATCCTCGACCCTTATCCCGTATCCCTCGGAAAGGCTGACCTCATCACCCTTATAAAGCCTTATATTTTGGTGCTTGAAGCCTAACATCAGACCACCCAGGTGGGCGAGTGCCACCAGCCCGAAAAATACGTGGACGATAAGCATGTAAAACCTCGGCCCATCAAACCTTACCCTGATGACCCTGAAAATCTTTTGCCACGTGCAAAGAATCAGGTTGATCCCCAGAACGGCCATCACGATACACAGACCCACAAACCAGAATTTGAGAAGGGCGGAACCTTCATGGTCCGAGAAAAGCCATTTCTTCATCACCATGCTGTTCATTAATTCAAACCCCCTCGTGAATCTGTCGAATCCCGTGAGTGACAGCCCCCACATAAACCACAGGGCAAGCACTATGAGAATCAGGAGGGTAAATCGCATGGATGCCAGTTTTTCAGCAGTATCTTTCAATAGAAACTCCTCAGAATTATCAGCGCCAGGATCACGAAGCTGCCCATCCCGCCCACAAAGGCCCTGATGTCTTCGGCCCGCCTGCCTTTTCCGGGGATGTGAAAGGCGATCATGAAGTAGATAACGATAGCCGTGGACTGGAAAAAGGTGGCGTTCCAGTGCCAGAAATCCCCCCATCCTTCCTGGCTCCAGATTATCCCGACGTATTCGCCCATGAGGAAGAAGAGCGCGCCCAGGAGGAAAAAATTCCTCCCCATGTGATAGATACCATTGGCGTTGGCATTGCCCTCCGCTTTCCTCCGGTTCCTGAATTCAATAAAAAGGGCCGTTGAATTGAGGATGAGGGCGAATGAAACAATGCGAAACAGATGAAATAACACTATGTACAAATATCCATGGTCGTACTGTCCTGTGGACGGCTGTTTCTGAAAAAAGAGGGTCATGCCGAAGAGGATGAGGATCTCAAGCCATATCCAGGTCCTCGCGTTTTTCAGGGGGTCGCCAAGCAACAGGGAATATAGTCCCAGACATCCCAGGATAAATGTGGTCAGCAAAAAGGATTCAAAGATATTAAAAAAGGGGAGATATCCGGATTTTAAATACATCAGGACAAGGGCTATCCCGTTTAACAGGATGGCCACTATGGACAGGGGAAGCTCCCCTTTCTTTGACCCGAGGATGCGGAACAGAAAGGTGACCCCGTAGAATAAAAAAGCTGAATAATAAGTTGTAAGCAGCATCGTATTAATTGAATAGAAATTGTCGAAAAACAGATATATCAATCATGATATAAATTTCTTCGTAAAAAAAGGGAGCTAACATAGTTCCCTGCCAGAGGCATTGTAAGAATAATATGGCTAAATAGCCATTCAAGTTAATTATGTCAAGAAATATTTCATTGACACTTTTATTGGACTTATACTATCTTGCAATAACTTTTTATGACATTGGACACCATAGATTGGAGACCTTTAAAAAATGCTCAATTTTGTTCATGATCAAGGAAGGCGATAATTTTAACTACATGAATATATTGAGTATTTCGAGGATTAAAATTTGAGCCTGACGCTGAGATTGGGGAAAAGGGGGTGTTTTTCAAAGGTCTCTATTACCGTCCCTTTCCTGAATCTTTTCTTGACATGTGCAGGAAATCTTTAATATATCGGGCCGGAATTCGGAATGATGGAATAGGATTGAATTAATGCGAGTTTACATAGGGTTTGACGACACTGACAATATAGATGCGGATCGCGGAACCGGAAAAGTCGCCAGATGGTTTGAAAATGAATTGCCTGAGGGCTGCCAGATGAAGGGCGTTCTCAGACAGCAGCTCCTGGTTCATGAGAATATCCCCTATACATCCCATAACAGTTCGGCGTGCGTTGTTATAGACGCCCCCGACCCCTCCTTCTTTGAGTTACTGACGGCAAAGGCCATAGCGCACATAAGACGGCACTCTCTGGAGGGAAGTGATCCGGGTGTGTGTGTCGCCTCTAACGGTAACGGGCGCCTTCAGAGGCTCATGGAATTCGGCAAGGAGTGCACCGCTAAAGTAGTCACGCAGGGAGACGCCATGGAGGCCGCGGCCGGTTTCCATCTGTCCGGTCATGGCGGCACCAACGACGGCATTATAGGTGCTGCCGCGGCCGTGGGCCTGAGCGCCTCGGGCTGGAGCGGCCGGTTTATAGAATACGGGAGGCTGCGGGAATTTCCGGGCAGGATCCTTGTATCCGAACTGGAACACTCAAATATCCTTGTCACCTCGGTTGATCGTGACGCCAAGGTCCCGGCCCCCGACGACATTGTTCACACGAAAGACTGGCTGCGTCCCAGGCTCTGGGGCGGCAGGGCAGTGCTCCTTGTTACTCCTAAAGGCGAGGGGGCGTGGGAGTCGATCGGCGGGAAGAGAAACGGGCGAAAGGGCTAAGCTCAGTCTTTTACAAGCTCTCCGTAAGTCTTGATGAAATTATTGAGGTTTTTTGCCTTCTTCCTCATGTAATCTATCCAGATTCCGAGCACTTTTTTCCCTTCATCTGTAATGTCATACATCCTCTTTGCCGGACCCGAACCCTCGGTCTCCCACCTGGATGACACCAGGCCGTCCTCTTCCAGTTGTCTGAGGTGACGATATATCATGCCCGGCGGCGCGTTTCCCTCAATGAACCCGTACCTCTGAATATCCTGAATTAATTCATATCCATAGGAAGCCTTGAGGAGCAGGCCAAGCAGGAGGGAAGGCTGGATATATCGCTCCGGTTTCCCCTGGTGTGTATGCTGCTGTCTTTTTTTGGATCCGGACATAATTTAATTGACATATATCCTTTGAGGATATATTCTACCATAGAATATACATTTATTTATACAACATTATTTGAACCTTATAACCATGGTATCCGGCTGTTAAAAAGCCTGTCTGCCGGTACTATGTCTCTCTTTAAGGGAATGTCTACTTGCATGTCAGCAAATGAACAAATATTCGGGGTTTTCCGGATTTTGGAGAATTTTCAATAGGGCCACAGTCATAAACCCCAAATATTTGTTCATAGCAACGTCCGGTGGAATTCTTAAAAAGACATCCCTTGAAGAGAGACATAGTACCTACCAGGGTAGTGGGGGGAACATTTTTATCAAATTCAACAGTACATAAACAAAGGAGACGATCATGGCATCAAAAATCTTTGTCCGCGAAAGAAGAAAGGTCGAAAAGGGTGAAAAAAGGCCCCGCTTCAGGGTATTGGGCGTGAGCGGGGGCGACCTCAAAGTCTATGTGAAGCACATGCGCAAGAAGGAGCTGGAACAGCTTGCGGATTCCGTGGGCGCCGAAGTCATATATCTTAAAGCGGAGAAAAAAGATAAGGAGCAGGGACATCAATCCCTGTAAATTATCGTGCCCACATGCTCACCCTCCAGTGCCGACATTATGTGCTCCGGGTGGCGTAGCGCGTCTATTATCTGAAGCTCCTTCAGACACTTGGCCCTCTGAAGCAGGGTCAGTATCGGACGTTCAATTATCAGGTCGTCCAGATCCAGCTCAATAAGCTCCCTGGCTGATACCCTGTCAAAGTACTTCAGATCCTTCTGTCCCTTCTTCCCCGCCTTTTTGGGATCCCTGTCAAAAAGGCCTTTCTCGTCCTTCAGATAAATAAGCGACCGGGCCCCGATATTCTCAGCCAGCAGGAAGGCGCCGCAGTCCGTCCTGTGGGGCGGGATAGACCCGTATTCAGCCGGATGCTCGAAATAGCCGTAGGGGGGTATCCCGTAAGTGATGGGAAGATATCCCAGCCGGCAGAACATGGTCAACTGCTCCAGATTGTCTCCGTGTCCTATTTTGACCCCCCCGTACTTGGCTAACAGGACGGTCATCATTTCCGCGTTCTGCCAGGAGACCTTGTCCCCAAGCTTGGAAAGGACCCCTGTGGGCATGCCAAGGTCAACGCCGATGCTATAGACATGCCTGGCCCTGGTGCCGCCCCCGGTCATCAGGATGATCTTGTATTTCTCCTTGGCCTCTATCAGGACATCCAGTATGGGGAGGACCGCATCGCGGCCCCGGTCAATAATGCTCTGGCCCCCGATCTTGAGGACATTGATGTCGGGCTGCATGCGGAAGTATTCCTTTGATTCGGTCCTCTTGAGGAACTCCTTGCTGACAAGAGATTCCCCCATCAGGGGTGTGTCTATATGGAGCCTCCCCTTTTTGCCCTTTTCCTTTAAAAGCTTCGCCACTTAACTGTTCCTTTTATAATTATCGGTTTTCCTTTATACCTTAGACATTTTATCTCACTGCCATCAACAGATAGATAAGGCCCTCTTCGGGTTGGTAACCCTTTCAGGATTGAAGTTACTTGCTATGATGTTGAATATATGAGATGAATTACTTGTGTGTCAACAGGAAA
>CAZGIZ010000107.1:0-3223 GCA_964526655.1 uncultured Desulfobacteraceae bacterium
AGATGTCCTTCCGGCAGGATAGATCTTTTTGTTTTTCGCCCTCTCAGCGAAAAACAAAAAAAGAAGTTCCTTTGCGTTCTCCGCGCCTCGGCGGTGAAAATAGGGTTGAAAAAGCTCCTTGCCCCTATTTATTGAGATATTACCTTTAGGCCTTAAGATCGATAGCCAAGAAACTAATTTTATCAGTGTAAACCATGGCTAATCCTAAAGTTAAGTCACTTGACTTAACTTTCATATACTTCGTGGAGGAATCTGAGGATGATAGAACTGACAGATGAACAGAAAATGACCATCGAAACTGTGAAGCAGATCGCCCGGGAAAAGATCAAGCCAAGGGCCGCCGAGATCGACGCAAACAGGGAATTCCCATGGGAAACTGTGGAAATATTTACAAAAAACGGCCTCTTAACGCCGCTTATTCCGGAAAAGTATGGCGGTATAGGCGCCGGTTTTCTGCTCTTTTCCATGATTCTTGAAGAGATCTCCAAGGTGTGCGCGTCTTCCGCGCTTATTCTTATTGCCCAGGCCGATGGAGTTCAGCCGATCCTTTGCGGGGGAAGCGATGAGTTGAAAGAACGGTATCTCCCTGGTTTTGTCAACGGCAAGCTGGCGGCTTTTGCTGCCACGGAACCGGGCGCGGGATCGGACATCCAGTCCATGAGGACACGGGCTGTTCGAAGAGGCGACAGCTATGTGATCAACGGGCAGAAGTGTTTCATTACCAATGGTTCCGTGGCGGACGTGATAACGCTGTATGCATATACCGATCCTGACAAAAAGGCCAAGGGCATGTCTGTTTTTGCGGTTGATAAGGGCTCAAAGGGGCTGATTTACGGAAAGGATGAAAACAAGATGGGAATGAGGGGCTGCATCAATTCCGAGCTCTTTTTCGAGGACCTTTCCGTTCCTGAGAAGAACAGGGTTGGAGATGAGGGGGATGGATTTCTCAGCATGATGAAGGCCTTTGAGACAGGCCGTGTTTTAACAGCCTCCCAGGCAGTGGGCCTGGCCCAGGGGGCGATTGACGAGGCCGTGAGTTATGCCAAGCAGAGGATCCAGTTTGGGAGACCCATAGCCGGTTTCCAGGCCATTCAATTCATGATCGCGGACATGGTCGCAAACACGGAAGCAGCCCGTCTCCTGACATATAAGGCAGCCACATACCTTGACCGCCACGAAAAGAAGGATCTTGCGAAAACCTGTTCCATGGCCAAATTCCTGGCTTCAGATAATGCCATGAAGGTGACAACGGATGTTGTGCAGGTCATGGGAGGATACGGGTATATGAAAGATTATCCAGTAGAAAGGATGATGCGGGATGCAAAACTCATTCAGATATATACTGGAACAAACCAGATCATGAGGCTCGTTACCGCGAGGGAGATATTTAAATAAACTTGATTCGAGCCATCAGCCCTCAGCATTCAGCTATCAGTAAAAGTCATTAAAAAGACAGGGTTGGCTGACTGCTGATCGCTGAACGCTGAACGCTTCATCCAGAAAAGCGCTTATTTCTGGATGGACCTTACTTGACCATCATTACCGGGCAGTTGGCCAGTATTCCGACCCTATAGCTTATGGTTGCCCAGCCCTGGGCCGAATCTACCTCATCTATCCTGTGAGAGCTTAATATTATGAGATTTATATCATTTTCAAAGGCGAACTTTACTATCTCCCTTACACGATTTCCGTAGAGTATCTTCTGGTCTATTAAAATTCCCCTTTCCCTGAATTCGTCCGCCATTTTCTCCATGCCTTGGGAGGCCCGTTTCTCCAGCCTGTCATAGAAGTCCTTGAAGTCTTCATCATCCGTGCCTTCAATTGTCTCCACTACATGCAGCAGGGTTATTTTCGCCGCATCCTCATTGGAAGCCAGCTTGACGGCTATATCAAGTGCCTTCTGACTGTTTTTGGTGAGGTCCGTGGGAACAAGAATATTATCAAACATATACATTCCCTCCTTCGAGAAATCGGTATCTATCGCAATCTCCCATTATTCAAGATCAGCAACGTCCATTTAAGGTATCACTGATTTTATAGCAATCTTTCATGAAAAAGGCAACATGGTGAAAAATCGCCAAAATGTTGACACTCACTATCTTCTCCCCTGAGAGTTTCGGTTTTTCGGTGCCTAATTCCCTATCATTTCAAGGTTATTCGGCGTCCACTTTGAATCAGGAGGATAAGGCACGATCTTTGCAGATATTTATACGTGATATCACAATCATCTTTTGACAGGATTCATTAATGGACAAGATACTCTTAATAACTGAAAAGGAGGAGCATGACGAAAGTCTTATAGAGTGTCTTAAGTCCCTTTTTCCGGAATGTGAGATCGAAATCCATTCAAAACAGCCTGATGTCAATTATTGTCTTTCTCAACAAGAAGAGCTTGTCAGCGAAGGCAAACTTGATGAAAGGCTCAATAAACTTATAAGCCTGTTATAGATCCATTCCCTGACTCGATTAGTGATTGATCCTGAAATACCTGTCCCAGCCATAGAACATATTCGTTTTTGGCCATTATTCCATTGTCCCACTATTCCATTCTTCCCCGCTTTATCCTTGACACGTCCTTAAAGAGACTCTATTGAATAAAGACCCAGCAGATTAATTAACAGGAATTGTTCAAAATGAAGGTCTTAGGTATCTACGGAAGCGCCCGAAAGGGCGGAAACACTGACAAGCTACTGGACAAGGCCCTTGAGGGGGCCGGGTCCTGCGGGGCCGAGATTTTAAGGGTCTATGCCCGTGATCTCAAGATGGGCGGGTGTCGAGCCTGCGGCGGATGTGACAAGACCGGTAAATGCGTTGTCAATGACGAGATGCAATCCGTCTATCCCCTTTTTGAAGTGGCTGATGTTATCATTCTCGCCTCTCCCATCTATTTTTACGGATTAAGCGGCCAGGTCAAGCTCCTTGTGGACAGGGCCCAGGCCATGTGGTCCAGGAAAATGCTTAAAAAGGGCGCCAAGCCCGGGAAACATTATGACAGTGGAAAAGGCTATCTTATCGCTGTGGGCGCCACGAAAGGGGAAAATCTCTTCGAGGGAAGCCAGTTGACCGCTAAATATTTTTTTGATGCCCTGGACATGAGCTATGAGGGAGGCATTTTCTTCAGGAGATTAGATAAAAAGACCGCGGTCGATGAAAACCCCGAGACCCTTCAGGAGGCATTTGATATGGGGCGGAAAGCCGTCTCATGCTAAGTAATGCTCATCCA
>CAZGIZ010000107.1:3323-7421 GCA_964526655.1 uncultured Desulfobacteraceae bacterium
ATTATTGCCCTTATATTTGTCTTTATCTTTTCGAGGCCGGCCCTCGCAAGGGATGTCTTCCCGAATCTATCCTTAAAGTATTCTTTTCCCATTCTTAAAAACTCTTCGGCGGGCGGGAGACTGATTTTTTTAGATTTCTCATCCCCATTAAAGGGGCACGCCTCCTGGCATTTATCGCACCCGAAAAAACAATCGCCCATTTTCTTGCCATCCGCCTCATTCACGGCATCCTTGCTTTCGATGGTACGGTAGGAGAGACACTCTGCAGCGTTGATGCAAAAAGGCCTTTCAAGCGCCCCAGTCGGACATGCGTCAATACACAGCCTGCATGATCCGCACAGGTTTTCCATTATTTCGACTTCAGGGATCTCCAGCAGGACTGTTGTCATTATTTCCGCCAGGAAAAAGTATGACCCGAATCCTGGAATAATAAGCATGTTGTTTTTTCCAAAGAAACCTATTCCTGAAGAATGGGCAATGCTCCTTTCCAGAATGGGCGCAGAGTCAATGCATATCCTTGTTCCGCACCCCCCATGTATATCCCTGATCAGGTCCACGATCTCTTCACAGAGCCTTTTTAACCTGTAATGATAATCCTCATGGTCAGGTTCGCTGTATCTGGCTGCCGTCAATCCGCCGGCAGTGGAGGGTTTTTGGGATGAATAGGGATAGGCGAGGGATATGATGGTTCGACAATCCTTGAGCAGGAGGGAAGGGTTTTCCCTGATTCCGATGTTCCTTTCCATCCAGGACATGTTTGCGTTTTTTTTATCGTACAGCCATGATAAAAAGCTGTCGAAGTAGGAAGGCCTTTGGGGGTGTAAAAATCCGACTGCAATGAAACCAAGCTCTCTCGCCCTGGTTACGATTTCGTTATTTTTTAGAGATGGGCCGGTCAAGATTTATGACGGTGAATTATGTTGGGAACATAGGTTCATCCAGATCATAGGGGGTGAGGCTTTCAAAGCCATTTTCCGTGACATGGATTGTCTGTTCAAACTGCGCGGAAAGGGAACCGTCATCCGTAACGGCCGTCCACCGATCCTCAAGGATATGAAGCTCTTTCTTGCCAAGATTTATCATGGGTTCAATGGTGAAGACCATACCGGGGACAAGGACAATACCTTTCCCTTTAACACCGTAATGCGGTATCTGGGGTGATTCATGAAATTCAAAACCAACTCCATGACCCACAAACTCCCGGACCACGGAACATCCCTGCCCTTCCGCGTAGCTCTGTATGGCCCAACCTATATCCCCGAGCCTGTTGCCCGGGCAGACCATAGATATTCCGGCCTTGAGACTCTCCCTGGCCACCTGGACAATCTTTCTGGCCTGCGGGGAGGGTGTTCCCACAAAGAATGTCTTGCTGGCGTCCGCGTAATAGCCCTTCAGTATGGGCGTTACATCGATATTCACGATGTCTCCATCCATTAAGACCCGATCTCCTGGAATTCCGTGGCATATGACCTCGTTCACGGAGATACAAACGCTCTTGGGAAATCCCCTGTAATTAAGGGGGGCCGGTACGGCCCCGTTCTTTATGGTATGTTCATGGAGAATACTGTTAATATCGTCGGTCTTCACCCCTGGTCTGATGAGCCCTTCGGCCAGCCTGAGGGTATCTACAGCCAATTCGCCCGCCATTCTGATGGCATCGATATCTTTTTTCCCCTTTAACCGGATATTATGCCTTCGGAGGTATATTTCTTTTATATCCTCACGACTTGAAATATCCTTGCCCAGGCAGCATTTCTTATATTTGAGACCGCTTCCGCACGGGCACGGGTCATTACGTCCTATCTTCATATTTACTTTCCTTTACCAAAACTTTACTGATTTTCTAACACCCTTACATGAAATTTGCAACAGGGTGTTTGTATTTAAATCCCGATCATTAGGATGTTCTGAGATCCCAAGTATCGGGAGCCGGAGTTATTTGGCTACGCCAAAATAGGGATTGTTCGGCCCTCCGGAATTCCACGGAGCGAATTTCAACAGTAAAAGCATCCCCGGGATTGCTATGAGGGCGCATGAGATAAAAAAGCCTTCCCAGCCTATGTGCTTCGCGAGAAATCCCGTGGGCGCGGAGGCAATGACCCTGGGGATGGCCATGAGACTCGTCAAAAGGGCATATTGCGTGGCCGTAAACCTCTTGTTGGTGATGCTGGCCATAAAGGCCACAAAGGCCGCCGTCCCCATGCCGCTGCTCAGGTTTTCAAAGGCTATCACCGCTGAAAGGGTGGGAACGCTGGGACCGATCCTGGCAAGCAGGGCAAAGAAGGCCGTTGAAATTGCCTGGAGGAAGCCGAATATCCATAGACTGCGGTTGATCCCAAGGCGCACCATGATTGTCCCGCCGATCAGGGCCCCTGCAATAATTGCCCATATGCCGAATATCTTGACAACCGCCCCAATCTCGGTCTTTGTAAATCCTATGTCCAGGTAAAAGGGGGCCGTAATGGCGCTGGCCATATTGTCACCGATCTTGTAGAGGAGGATGAAAGCCAGCATCCACAGGGCCCCGTTCCGTTTGAAGTATTCCACAAATGGATCAACGACCGCTTCTTTGAGAGTCTCCGGTGTCCCGGACTCAATGACAGGTTCAGGAGTCAAGAGAGTCGTAAAGACTCCCACCAGCATTCCGGCCCCCATTACAAGATAGACCATGGACCATGGCAAGATATCCGCCATAATCAGGCCCCCTCCTGCCGCCAGCATAGTCCCCAGCCTGTAACCGAAGATATAAAGGGAAGACCCGAGACCCAGCTCTTCGTCGGCCAAGTCTTCCCTCCTGTAGGCGTCCACTATGATGTCCTGGGTTGCGCTGAAAAAGGCCACCAGCATTGCCATTATGACCATGATCCAGAACCGGTTCACGGGGTCGGAAAAACCGAGGCCGATTATCGCCCCGGCAAGTATAATCTGCGACAAAAGGAGCCAGCCCCTCCTCCTGCCCAAAAAAGGCAGGGCATAGCGATCCAGAATGGGGGCCCATATAAACTTCCATGTATATGGTATCTGGACCAGGTTGACCAGTCCGATTAGTGTCAAGTCAATCCCTTCTTCCTTCATCCAGGTCTGTAAGACGCTCATTGTAAGTAGGAGAGGCAATCCGCAGGAAAAACCCATAATGAGGGCCACAACCATGCGTCTGCTGATAATCAACCGGAGGATATCTAATCTCTTATGAAAAGCGCCCATTTTATGCCCTTTTTATGGGATGAATGCGGTCAGGTCTAGACCTTTGCCAGATATGTGTTTGGATCAAGGCTGATTACGGCTTCAGGGGGCACAGGGCTGTCATGATCCTTCAACAACTTCAGGAAAACACCAGTCTGTGTGGGTTCGATCTGGAAAATAATGCTTAAGAGATCGTCCATCCTGCTGCAGGGATAGGGGATCCCCCTTTCATTGACATCCGTAATATGCCTATGGGAGAGGGCGGAAAACCATACCTCCGCCTTAAAATGTGTGGCCACCTCTTTTATGCCTTCAAAGATATCCCTTCCTGTGCTTTCAAAATCAAGGCCGTCGATAATGAGGGAATCGGGTGAGAAATCGATCTTCTCAACAAGGTTCTTGAGGTTTTCCCTCAACCGTCTTATGTCAAAGCTCTGATTCATGTAGGCAAGGATCATCCTGTTCCTCTCCAGGAGCATCTTGTTTTCGTATTCATCTTTAATGTCGAGGGCCTTTACAAGGTCTGAAAAGATAACATTGTAATAGGAAGCCACCTTCTCCGGGTTGTGCTCCAGGGAGATGTGGACAAGTTTCTCCCTTCGAAAAAGCTTATCAAAGGCTATATGGATCAAACAGGCCGTCTTCCCCACACCGGCCCTCGCCATCAGGACTCCCAGGTTTCCATTGCCCAGCCTCTTTTGGGATGACATTTCAAGCAACTTCAAAGGACTTACTTTTATGAAATCTTTCATTATCTTTTCCCCCCTTTGGTTCTTTCAGAAAGCTTTTTCTTTAACTCCTCCCCCAGGGAATCAGGGACCTTTGAATATCTCACAAACTCCATTGTAAATTCGGCCTTTCCCTGGGTCAGGGAACGCACCTTCTGGAGAAGCTGGTCCATGGTATACCCGCCCT
>CAZGIZ010000107.1:7431-16377 GCA_964526655.1 uncultured Desulfobacteraceae bacterium
CTGGGTCAGGGAACGCAGGGTGGTGGCATAACCGAACATCTCAGCAAGAGGAACCTCCGCGTCAACGGTAGTGAACACGCCGTCCTCTGTTGAACTCACGATAAGACCCCTGCGCTGGTTAATGGATGACATGACGCCGCCCTGATACTCTGAGGGACATTCCACGGACACCTTCATGATAGGCTCCAGGATAATCGGACTGGCCTTTAAATAGGCCATCTTAAAGGCGCCTATGGCTGCCTGGGCAAAGGCCTTTTCAGAGGAGTCCACGCTGTGGAACTGCCCGTCATTGATCGTGACCCTCATGCCCAGGACGGGAAACCCAATCAGCCGGCCCTTTTCAAGGCAGGACTGGAAGCCCTTGTCTATGGCGGGGATATATTCTGTGGGAATTACCCCTCCTTTTATCGCGTTTATGAATTCATAGACGCCTCCCTCCGATGGTTCCATAAACCCGGCAACCCTTCCGTACTGACCCGCCCCCCCTGTCTGCTTCTTGTGGGTATAATCAAACTCCGCCCTCTTTGATATGGCCTCTCTATAGGATACCTGGGGCATGCCGGTCTCCACCTCCGCTCCGAACTCACGTTTCATCCTTTCAACGTATATATCGAGATGCAATTCACCCATTCCCGAGATAATGGTCTCGCCGGATTCCGGATCCACATGAGAGCGAAATGTGGGATCCTCCCTTATGAAGCGGTTAAGGGCCTTGGCCATGTTATTCTCGGACGCCCTGTTAACCGCAGACACACTAAGGGAAATGACGGGTTCGGGCACATAGATGGAAGTCATGGCATACCTTATACTGCCGTCGGTAAAGGTATCTCCTGAAAAGCATTCGACTCCGAAGAGGGCCAGGATATCCCCGGCGCCGGCGCCGGATATATCCTCCATTTCATTGGCGTGCATCCTGGCCAGCCTACCAACCTTTATCTTTTTCCTGTCCCTGCTGTTTACTATTTCGTCCCCTTTTTTTATAGACCCTTGATAGATCCTGAGATAGGTGAGCTGGCCATAGGGGGTCACCTCCAGTTTAAATGCAAGGCCCACAAAAGGGTCATCGGGATCCGATGACATGACTACCTCCTCGCCTTCCCTGTCCATATCCATGGCTATATTTTCAACCTCCCTTGGTGAAGGGAGATATCTTGTAACCCCGTCCAGTAAAGGCTGTACACCTATATTCTTATATGCTGAACCCAAAAAAACCGGTGTAAGCTGCCTTGAGAGGGTGCCCCTCCTTATGGCCTCGTGGATAAGATCCTCTCTTACCCTGTCTTCAAGAATCGCTTCAGTCAATTCATCAGAAAACATGGAGACAGCGTCCAATAGCTCTTCCCTCCTGTCAGACGCCTCATCAAGGAGATAATCGGGGATTTCCTCCACTAGGATATTCTCTCCATAGGGACCTTCAAAGTAAACGGCCTTCATGGACACCAGATCGATCACGCCCTTGAGATCCCCTTCCAGCCCGATTGGCAGTTCCATGAGAATCGCGTTATGATTGAGTTTCTGGCGGAGCTGCTCCTTCACGCGTTCGGGATTCGCTCCCGATCTATCGCATTTATTTATAAAGGCAACCCTCGGCACCTTGTACCTATTCATCTGCCGGTCAACCGTAATGGTCTGCGATTGAACTCCTCCCACAGCGCATAAGACCAGGATGGAGCCGTCCAGTACCCTCAGGGATCTTTCCACTTCAATGGTAAAATCCACGTGTCCGGGCGTATCAATGATATTAATCCTATGGTTATTCCATTCACAGAAGGTGGCCGCGGAGGATATGGTTATGCCCCTTTCCTTTTCCAGTTCCATTGAATCCATTTTTGCGCCTATGCCATCTTTTCCCTTTACTTCATGCACGGCGAATATCTTTTTGGTATAATACAGTATCCTCTCTGTAAGGGTGGTCTTGCCCGAATCTATATGGGCGCTAATTCCTATGTTTCTCAATCTTTGAATATTATCCATCATGTAAATCCTTATTAAAGAAATAGAGCCCACTAAGTCTGGGCCCTTGACTATCAGAATTGTGTAAACGAATCAAAAAAAATGGCTTTTATATTTTCGTCAAATGGTACCGTCCCGACGAGATGCAGCTGTCAGCGATTTCCCGCCTGAGGGCAACCGTGTTAATGGGCGTATGTCTCGCCAATCTCTTCAGGGCCATCAATTGAGTCCTCAATTCTTCACCCGAGGAAATGGCCGCAAAGACCTGCTTTGCCATTATATCAATCTTCTGAAAGGCATCGTTTATGAAGACGCGGGTAGCTGCTAAGTGTATCCGGGATTGCTCTTCCCCGTCCTTTTTGATTTTTTTAAGTGTCCTCAAAAGGGCGCTCTCCATGGCATAGATCTCGATAATGATGTCCGCGATCAGTGCGACAACCTCCTGTTCATCCGCCAGTCTCTGCATGTGTTTCTGTGCCGACGCCCCTGCGGTAAGAAGACCGATCTTTTTTGCCATGGACACCATCTTCTTCTCCCCTGCGAGGGTTTCTTCGTCCTCCCCCATCTCAGGTCTGAAGGTCAAAAGGTCATCAGTGACCTTTTTAATGGCATCCAGGAGTGGAAGCTCACCCTTCATCGCCGCCCTCATAAGCATATCCACGATCAATAGCCTATTTATCTCATTGGTCCCCTCCCATATGCGATTTATCCTGGAATCCCTGTAGGCCGCTTCAGCGGGATAATCCTCTATATACCCGTATCCTCCCATGATCTGGAGGCACTCATCCGCTGCAAAACCCAGGATCTCCGAACCATAGATCTTGTTTATGGAGCATTCCAGGGCGTATTTCCTGATGGCCTCGCCGGTTTTTTGACCCGCGTCTTCGCGTGTCGGATCAATGCCGTCAAGTACGAGATCCAGCAGGCCGGCGGTTCGATAGACCATGCTCTCAATAATATAGATTCTGATGGCCATTTCCGCCAGCTTGTGTTTAATCAGGCCGAATTCACAAATGGGCTTCCCGAATTGCACCCTGCCCTTGGCATATTTTATCGCCTCTGCAAGCATGGTCTTGGAGGAGCCCACAGTAACGGCCCCTAATTTATATCTGCCGATATTGAGGGTATTCAGGGCGACCACGTGACCCCGGCCTACCTCCCCCAGGACATTTTGCACGGGGACCTTCACATCCTGGAAAATAACCGACCTTGTGGAACTGCCGTGCATGCCCATCTTTTTTTCCTCTTCATCCACTGAAACGCCCTGCCAGGCCCGCTCCACAATGAAACTGGTGAATTTTGTCTCATCCACCTGGCCGTAGGTGAGAAAAAGGTCTGCAAAACCCGCATTTGAAATGAACTGCTTCTGGCCGTTGAGGATATAGTATTTTCCGTCGTCCGATAATCTTGCTGTGGTCTCGGCGGTCAGTGCATCGGATCCGTGTCCCGGCTCGGTCAGGGCATAGGCGCCGACCATTTCCGCGGAGGCAAGCTTGGGGAGATATTTCTTTTTCTGCTCTGGGGTCCCGAAAAGGACAATAGGGAGGCTTCCGATCCCGGTCTGCACCGAATAGGTGACGCTGAATCCGGCTGTACCAGGGCTGATCTTCTCTGAAATGAGCGTTGAACTGACCTTATCCAGTTCCGTGCCTCCATAGACCTCCGGCATATCCGCACCTAGGAATCCCAGTTCCCCCAGCTTCTTGAGCAGTTCTATGGATAATTCAGGATTCAGTTCCCTTAACTCTTCCGTTTTAGGGAGGAGCTCTCCCGAAAAAAACTCATCGGCCGACTGCCCGATAAGGCGTTGATCCTTGGTGAAATCCTCCGGGGTAAACACCTCTTCCGGAGTTGCGTCCACAATCAGAAATTCTCCACCCTTAAAAAGCCTGCCTTCGCCCATCTCTTCACTCCTTTTTAATAGTCTTCGATTTCAAAAATAGCTGCCGCTCCCATCCCGAATCCAATGCACATGGAGACCAGACCCCATCTGAGGCCCCTCTCCTTCATCTCATAGATCAGTTGTGTGGTCAATTTCGCGCCCGTGCACCCCAGCGGGTGACCCAGGGCTATTGCGCCTCCGTTGACATTCGTAATATCGGAGTTGATCCCCAGTTCATTGATGCAGTAAATGGCCTGTGCCGCAAATGCCTCGTTGAGCTCTATCAATTGGATCTGATCAAGATCCATTCCCGCGATCCTGAGCACCTTTGGGATGACCCTCGCAGGTCCCACTCCCATGTATTCCGGTTCGCAGCCCTCAACGGTATGGAATCTGAAGGTCGCCATGGGCTTCAGGCCTAATTCCTTGGCCCTTTCCTTGGACATAAGGATAACCCCCGCGGCGGCATCGCTTGTCTGTGAAGAGTTACCCGCCGTGACCGTCCCCTTGGCCTTGAATACGGGACGGAGCTTGGAGATGATCTCCGCCGTGGTGCCGGGCCGCACCCCTTCGTCCTGATCAAAGATGACCTCTTCAAATCCGAAGCGGCCGTTGGGCAGCTCTTTCTGTATTTTTACCTTGAGAGGAACAATCTGGCTCTTGAACCGGCCCCCCTTGATTGCAGCCTCAGCCTTCTGCTGGCTTCCTGCCCCGAATTCATCCTGTTCTTCCCTGCCTATATGATAACGCTCCGCCACATTTTCAGCGGTTAATCCCATGCTTGTAAAGGCCCCCGGCCGCGTATCAACGAGGGCCGGGTTGGGATACATCATGCTCCCGCCCATAGGAATCTGGCTCATGCTCTCCACCCCGCCTGCCACCACGACATCAGAAAATCCGCACATGATCTTTTCTGCCCCAATAGCAATTGCCTGAAGACCTGAAGAGCAGAACCTGTTGACGGTCATTCCCGGTATCCGGTCAGGCCAGCCCATGGACATAACCAGGACACGGCCAAGATTAAGTCCCTGGGTTGCTTCGGGAAAGGTGCATCCAATAACCACGTCGTCGATCAGCATGGGATCCAGGTCCCCCGCCCTCCTAAGTAGCTCGGCCAGGACGGTGCATCCCATCTCTTCCGGTCTTACATCCTTTAGCATTCCACGGGGCGCCTTTCCGACTGCGGTCCTGCAGGCGGCAACGATAACCGCTTCTCGCATTTTATATCCCTCCTGTTAATTTTTAATTAATTCCTTAATGGCTTTCCAGTGGTCAACATATGCTGGATCCTCGCCTGGGTCTTGGGATCGCCGGAAAGGCTCAAAAAGGCCTCCCTTTCCAGGTCTAGGAGATACTGTTCGCTCACAAGGGTATTCTCATGCAGGTTTCCGCCGCAGACTACATATCCCAGCTTCTCCGAGACTGTAACGTCGTGATCGGTTATGTAGCCCCCTTTATGCATGGTCCAGAGGGCCAACTTTATCATGGCATAAGTGTTTTCCCCCGCTGCCCTGATCTTATTCAGGGGCCTGCGTGGTTCATAGCCCTCTTTGTTCATGGCGAGAACGGTGTCTTTCGCGTCGCTTATCAGGTAATCGCGGTTGACCGTCATCCTGTCGGTGGGTCTCAGATAACCTAATTTTACGGCTTCCTTGCCTGATGTAGCCACCCTGGCCATGGCAATAGTCTCAAAGGCCCTGGCTATAAAGGGCATCAGCTCGATCTGTTTCGGGTATATGCCGCCCCTTGGGACTTCAAAGAGGTGCTCCGTGTTACGGATTACCATCTCCTTGCTTCCTCCTCCCGCGGGTATCAACCCGATACCGGCCTCCACCAGACCCAGATATGTCTCCGCTGCAAAACGGACGCGATCGGAGGCCAGACATATCTCGCAGCCACCGCCCAGAGCCATTCCCGCTGGCGCGGCCACAACCGGTTTATCCAGATATTTCAACTTCATAAAGGAGTCCTGAAAGGTCTTGACCATCCACTCAAGTTCATCCCACTCCTCTTCCTGGGCAGTAAAGAGGATCAGGGGCAGGTTGGCACCGGCTGAAAAGTTATCACCATGGTTGGCGATTACCAGGCCCTCAAAATCCTTTTCCACGATCTCCGCGGATTTAAGGACCATTTCAATGATATCATCCCCTATTGCGTTCATCTTTGTGTGGAACTCGAGGCACGCCACACCGTCCCCGATATCCACGAGGCTGGCGCCCTTGTTCCCTTTAATCTGCTTTTCACGTTCCTTGAGGGAAGGCAGCAGGATGACCCTGGGCTTGACCGGGACCTCCCTGTATTCCCGGGAAAGGGGGTCATAGTAATGCAGTTTTCCCGCCTCTTTCCTGTAAAAAGAATCCTTGCCAAGGGCCAGCATCTCCATGACCCATTCCGGGATCTCATATCCGGCCCCTTTCATTTTTTCCACGGACCTGGAGACCCCCAGGCAGTCCCATAGCTCAAAGGGGCCCATTTTCCGCCCAAAACCCCACTTCATGGCGTTATCCAGGTTCACGATGTCATCGGCGATTTCGGGTATCCGGTTGGCCGCGTATATGAGTGTCCTGGACTGGGTCTGAAAGGTGAATCTCCCTGCAATATCTTCCGCGTAATATAAAGAGCTGATCTTTTGGGATGAACCCGGAAGGCTCCCCGCGGCCTCCAGGGACGCAAACCGGACATCCTCCCTGGGTCTGTATTGAATGGTATTGTAATCAAGGGAAAGTATCTCGACCTTTCCCTTGCCGTCCTTGCTTTTTTTGTAAAAACCCTGCTTGCTCTTTTCACCAAGGAGATTTTTTTCGATCATCTCCCTGATAAGTTCAGGGGACTTCAGGACATCCCTCTCTTCATCGTCAGGCGAGCCTTCATAAACATTATCGGCCACATGAATGAGGACATCAAGGCCCACCAGGTCCGCTGTCCTGAAGGTGGCGCTCTTTGGATTTCCTACTATGGGACCGGTTAGGGAGTCCACGGCCTCAACGGTCAATCCAAGATCCATCATGGTGCGAATGACAACATGCATATTATATATGCCGATCCGGTTTGCAACAAAGTTCGGCGTGTCTTTGGCATAGACAACTCCCTTCCCAAGCCTGTCCTCACAGAATTCGGCCAGGATTTTTATCACATCCGGCAATGTATCGGGACCTGGGACGATCTCGATTAGTTTCATATACCTGGGCGGATTGAAAAAGTGGGCAATGGCAAAATGCTTCCGAAAATCCGTGGAACGACCCTCACACATGGCTTGGGCCGATATTCCCGAGGTATTGGAGGTGATAATGGTTCCTGGAGTCAGGATATTCTCTATTCTTTGAAACAGGCCTTTTTTGATGTCCAGCCTTTCGACAACCGCCTCGACAATCAGATCTACATCCTTCAACCGTTCCAGGTCGTCCTCCAGGTTTCCGATAGTGATCAACCCGGCATCTTCAGAAATGTAGAAGGAAGCGGGACTGGACTTGAGGGCCGTATCCAGCCCCTTTTGCGCGAGCCTGTTTCTGAAGGACTTATCATCCCTGGTAATCCCCTTTTTTCTTTCTCCCTCGGAGAGGTCTGACGGCACAATGTCAAGGAGAATCGTCTCAATGCCGACATTGGCCAGGTGTGCCGCTATGGTCGCACCCATCACCCCGGCCCCGACAACGCCTGCTTTCCTGATCTTTCCAATCATATTGCAATCTCCTTACCTTTATTGAAACTCATTTCAACAACCGCGCTGCAGTTATGATCCGTTCCCAAAGACTACAGATTTTCTCTTTTTTTCTTGACACTTACCTCAACTTACTATATTTTGACAGCCAGTCAAAAGCCTCTTTTTACCCCTCATTGAAGGTGATGGATTTATCCTTCTCTGGTAATCTACAAAGCAGGCTTTTCTGGAAAATTTTTTTATCATACTTTATTGAGATCCGATCTATGTGGCTGTACAGGGAACGTCTTAATTATTATGAAAAACTTCGGCGCTCACTTTATGAGATAATGAGAGACGCCCTTGAACTGAGATTAATGAAGATTTCCCTTATAGACTCCTTTTATAACTACCTGAAAAACAACGTAGAATTTAGTTTCGTTGACAAGAGTGAACTCAAACCGAAATCAAAGAAGATGGAAAAGGAATCCGAGTTATTCAATACCTTTATAGTTATCTTCTGCGAAGGGTTCATTAATCCGGAACTCAAGAACTATATCCGCTTTTTTCCTGAAAATAAAGTAGTAAAAAAGAATATCGAATATTTAGCCAATTTTTCATTATACAAAAAGTTCCATCACAATCTTCGCTACTTTGACCAGCCTTCTTTCATGGATTTCATATCCAACCTCCTTAATATAGATTACGCCCTACTTATTCAACAGGATCCCACCATAAAAAAGAAAAACAGATACGCCCTGACCCATTTCCATGTAAAAATCGATTGGCCGATCGCCGATGCGGCAGAGGACCTGGCCAAATGGCTGAGATATATTCAGAACAATCTCTATGAAAACGGGGACGAGCAGGCGCGGATACTACAGAATAAACTTTTTGAATATTACGGGTGCCATTACATCGTGGGCGGCAGGAGGACCGCGGCCCTCATCGCCGCTCAGTTGTTGAGAAAGCTTGATACAATAAACACAATTTTCGTCTCAAGTTCAGAATCCCGGTCCATGATAAAATATTCCGAACGGGGGGTTTCCAAATTTTTTCTCATCCATCTGACAAACAACCAGATTATGGCCCTTGCCACAAAGGAGGGAATGGATCCCGAGGCATTTAAATCCGCATATCTTTACCCTGCCATGGACTATTATGTGGGAATTTCCGAAGCTGTCTATGATTATACCCTGTATTCCAAGCCGCCGGAGGATGGGAAGATCAGGAAGGTGAAACCCGCCTATAACTGGCTCAGGCTCATGGACGAGTTCCTCCACCCCAGGCCGGAATCAATCGGCCTGAGACCCATAAATTATAACTGGGTCTATACATCCGAATAGAGGACAGGTGCTTTTTCAAGTAACCACTGATCCGTGTACCGATTCCAGCTTATAATATATACATTGCCATCATCAGCAAGCACTTTAAAATAATCCTTCTCAGGCTCAACCCACTTCTCGAGGATGTT
>CAZGIZ010000108.1:0-16187 GCA_964526655.1 uncultured Desulfobacteraceae bacterium
CTTTTGAAAAGAACTATGTTAACTGTATATCAAATTAGATGGTGGATTTGGGTAATGATTTAGAATTGACACTCTCCGCCCTTTCTCCTATCATCCCCCCCAAACATGTAAAACATCATGGCACAGGCGCATGAGAAAGGATGTCCAATATGTATAAAATAGCAGTCATACCGGGTGACGGCACCGGTCCCGAAGTGACGGCCGAGGCCTTGAAGGTCCTGAACGCTGCTTCTCTGAAATTCGGCTTTAAATATGAATCAAAATCATTTGATTTCGGCGGCGAGCGCTACAAGAGGACTGGGGAGACCCTTCCGGACGGGGCCCTTGAAGAGCTTAGGACCTTTGATGCAATCCTCCTTGGCGCGATAGGCCACCCGGATGTCCCTCCTGGGATACTGGAAAAGGGGATACTCTTGAGGGCCAGGTTTGAACTGGACCAGTATATAAACCTGCGGCCGGTCCGACTCTACCCCGGTGTGGAGACCCCTCTCAAAGACAAGGGCCCTGATGACATAGACTACTGTGTAATAAGGGAAAACACCGGGGACCAGTACACGGGCGTGGGCGGGGTTACCATGAAGGGCACACCCCACGAGGTGGCAATCCAGACGGCCGTTTATAATCGCCACCAGGTGGACCGCTGCCTCAGATACGCCTTTGAATACGCGCGCAAATACGGCAAAAAGGCCAGGGGCAGGGGCGATAACAACACACTGGCCCTGGTGGGAAAAACGAATGTCCTGACCTTTCTTTATGACCTGTGGGAACGCGCCTTTCATGAGATGGGTGAAAGGGAGTTTCCCGACATACGGAGGGAGTACTATCATGTGGACGCCACCTGCATGTGGATGGTGAAGAACCCTGAATGGTTCGACGTCCTCGTGACGGGCAATATGTTCGGCGATATTATCACGGACCTGGGCGCCATAACCCAGGGGGGCATGGGGCTCGCCGCCGGCGGAAACATAAATCCCGAGGGGGTGAGCATGTTCGAACCCATAGGGGGTTCCGCTCCAAAGTACACGGGCAAAGGTGTAATCAATCCCCTGGCGGCCATCTGCGCCGCTTCCATGATGCTTGAGACAATCGGTGAGCAGGAGGCGGCAGGCGCCATTGAAAGGGCGGTCAAACATGTGACGGCCAACAGGCTCAAGGGCATGGAGGCCGGACGAATGGGCTGCAGCACGAGCGAAGTGGGCGACATGGTGTCACAACATGTAACGGATCAGTGAGGAAAAATTCGGATACAGAAGACCCGTCTTATTTTACTGCCTTTATATCAAATTCCATCCTGGGGGGTTCGATTTTGACAACCTGTATGCGTTCATTGGGAAGGATTATCTGATTCCTGGTAATGGTATAGACCATCCTGCCAGCATGGGCCTGGGAGAGATCGACTTCCGCCTGTATGTTCTTCTCGCTAAGGGTGCTTGCATCCTTTCTTAATCCCCTAAAAGTAATCTCCAATTCCGGTTTTAAGGGCTTCACCACCTCCATGCCGGCAGGGACGTTTTTTATCTCCAGGGGGATGGGGAGATTAACCTCGTAATCCTGCTGCCCAGCTAACATCAGCCACACAAGACAGACCAGGGCGAAACTTCCCAGCTTCATATGCCATCTGTGGGTCAGAAAAGAGCGAACCCTGTTTATCCATGTCATTTTAATGGGGCTGACCGGGGCAATCGCTTCAAGAATGAACCGGTAGAGCCTCTCCCGATTCTCTACACGGGTCACCTCCCCGTTTCTTGCCAGGGATACCTCTCCCCTTTCCTCGGAGACTATCACCACCCAGGCATCGCAGCGCTCCGAGAGTCCCATCCCGGCCCTGTGTCTTGTGCCCCATTCACTGGGCAGCCCTTCGGCCGAGCTCAGGGGCAGGTAGCAGGACACCATGACGACCTGCCCCCCCCTGATGACCATGGCCCCGTCGTGCAACGGCGACTCTTTCTGGAATACACTCATCAAAAGTTCCGGTCCCGGCATCCCGTTCAGGGGATACCCTCCGCTGACCCATTCATCAACCCGATCGACCCTTTCGATAATTATGAGGGCCCCTATCATCCGGGAGGCCAGGGCCAGGACCCCTGAAGAAAAGGGCGGCACCCATTCGTCCGGATAGGAACTCCTTCGAAAACCCAGGGCCTTTAAGGGATTAACACGCTCAAGCACCTGCCGGATTTCCGATTGAAATAGTATAATGAGGAGGATGACGAGGACCTGCCAGAAGATCTGAAAGACCCAGGTGGTCAGGAAAAGGCCCCAGGCCTTTGCCATGGTAAAGGCGATGCCCAGTACCACCAGGCCTACCAGCGCCTTGAATGCCTTGGTCCCGCGAAACCAGAGGTAAAGATAATAAGCGACCACAGTCAGAAACAGGATGTCAACGGCGTCCTGCAACCGCATATCGGCTATCATGGCAAAGAAGTTCATTGTCCTTCTCACGTCTTAAGGTGGCATATACGAGATAAGGACACCCTTGTTATTCTGTCAAGAAAAAAGTGAATGGTGGGGGAAACAGGCGGGATTCAGTGGATCGAATCTCCCCCGTCCATCAGGTTTGCGTCTCCGGGATAGACACCCTCACCATAAAAGCAGGGTATGCCTTCTCCGGCCGCCTTTTCTTCACGAGTGGTATATTGCCTGGAGGGATTTAATATACGAATGCCGGTGACCCATCCGAAAAAATCTATCAAAATCCTGTCTCTTATCCCTAACTTACTGTACATCCCCTTGACCTCCCTGCTGTTTTTTCTCCCTTGTCTTCCTCGGAGATAAGATAAAGCAGGAATCATGCCATAGGGAGATGATGCCTTAATTTGCAATAATATCAACAAATTGTAAAATGGAGGCCGGTGATTTATGGATCAATGTATGTCAGACGGGATGCCCTCTAATTAGTCAATATCTTGACACTCTTAGGCCCTGCAAGGTGGATGTTGGCCGTGTCGAAGATCCCGCAATGCGGGAGTAAGAAACAGAGGCTATGCCATATGAGTTACTGCTCCGGTCGGGTTCTTTTTTTCCAGCCCTATCTATAGGCCAAGGTGGCAGTTCCCACAGATGGAAGGGTTCAATAGGACAGGTCATTTCATCTGAAAGGGACATTCTGACAGGGGTTTTGTGGCATGAACCCTCCCGTCTGCGGGAACGGCATAGTCTGGTGGAACTCTTTTTGAGATAGGGCTGGAAAAAAAGAACCCGGCCTCCGCTGTGGCTCCAAAATCTTGTCCTATTGGCCAGGATCTTTGCTATTAAAGTCGATTAATGCCTGTAAACGAAATGAGATGGCGGTCTTCGCTCAAAGATAATATATTTTAGAAAATATCTAAATCATGCAGATAATGATATGACACGATGCCGACAGTGGTGGATAGATTCAGGCTGCGGACCCTGCCCCATATTGGCACCTTGTAACAGGGGTATCTCTCTCTGATTTCAGGGGGAAGGCCATGGGTCTCCTGTCCGAACAGCAAATAATCCCCCATTTTTACCTTCGCCTTTGTATACGGCGCAACCGCATGCCTGCTGAAGGCGATCAACCGGCTTTCAACCCCATTTTCATGAATTAAAAAATCGCCGAGACTCCCATGGTGCCTGATATCCACTTCCTGCCAGTAATCCAGGCCGGCCCTTTTCAAATGCCTATCATCCACCTTAAAGCCCAGGGGGTGAATGAGGTGCAGCCTCATCCGTGCCGCGCCGCATAAACGGGCGATGTTGCCGGTGTTTGACGGGATCTCGGGTTGATAGAGGACCACGTTCAGGGCGGGGTCGGATATTATCCTGTGCCTTATCCTGGTTATATCGCGCATCAAACCACTCCCGGGGCATGGGCGCCCTTTTTTAAAATGGTCTCAATCTCCCGCAATCAGGACACTGCCAGTTGACCCCGCTGCAGGTAAGTCCCCACAGGTTCTCTTCCATACACCTGTTGCAGATCTGAAATCCGCAGGGGCAGGTCCAGCAAAAGGACGCTTCCTGATTACAGCAACTGCAGCGATACCTCTTTTTTCTTGAATTCCTTTTTCTTTTTACAGGGTCTGTCATTAAGATAGCAGGATAATCGGCCCCGGCTCACGGCCCTCAAATCTCAACCAGGGGTACGGGGTGGTCCTGGTGACTCACAAGGATATTAACATTATCAGCCTTGCATCCGGATAGTACCTCTTCAGCCTCATGCAACGCCTTTTCAGGCAGGTTATTTATCTTGCTGATATGGGCCAGAACGATCTGATCCAGGTCCCTATGAGATATGATTTTCAGTAATTCTCCGGCCTGACTGTTTGAAAGGTGCCCTTCGGGCCCCTTTATCCTCCTTTTGAGGTGCAGGGGATAGGGCCCCTGCTCTAACATTTCATTATCATGATTAAACTCGATGATAAGGGCCTTACAGTCTTTTAACCTCTCTTCCACCAACCTTGTGCTCCGGCCCAGGTCCGTAATCAGTCCCAGCCTTGAGCCGTTTGAAGAGATAATCAGACCCATGGGATCCGCGGCGTCGTGGCACTTGGTGAAGGTTTCCACAAGGATGTCTTTTATTGCTATGGCCTGTCCCGTATTGACATGGACGGGCCTTGATATGTTACCAAGGGTCCTCAGTCCCCTTCTGAAAGTGGGTCTGTTAATATAGACAGGAATGTCAAATCGCCGTGATATGGGGCCGGCACCCTTGATGTGATCCATATGCTCATGGGTGATCACCAGGGCGTCCAGGTGACTGGACTTTACCCCCAGGATATCGAGGCGTCTTATGGTCTCCCGGCAGCTCAATCCGGCATCTATCAATATTTTTGCCTGGGCTGTTTCGACGTAACAGGCATTCCCACCGCTGCCTGAGGCGAGAACGGAAAATCGCATGTGTTATCCCTGATTTAACATCACTTCCTTAAGAGTAAAGAATCCTCGTCTATCGGGCATTGCGTTGCCTTAGGTAGGCAATGTTGTCTCTTCAAGGTGATAATAAAAAAAGGTGTAAGGTGTAAGGTATATGGTATAAGGTAAAACCAAAAATACAATCTGCATATAATTTACACCTCCTGACCTTAAACCTCAAACCTTGGACCTTAGACCTTGCTAATGTGCATTACGGATCTATTCTGATCATGTCCCAGGAACAGGGTTTTAAACATAAGTAATGGGCATCGCGCGGAAATTAGTTGATTCCGCTGTGACCGAAGCCCCCTTCCCCGCGGCCTGTGGAATCGAGTTCTTCAACATCTATGACATCCGCCCTGCACACCCTGCTTATTATCATCTGGGCTATCCTGTCGCCCCGCTTTACGGTGAAGGGCTCATGGCCCCAGTTTATCAGGATAATGCCTATCTCACCCCTGTAATCCGAGTCGATTGTGCCCGGGCTGTTGACCATCCCGATGCCGTGTTTCAAGGCAAGTCCGCTACGGGGCCTCATCTGGCCCTCGTAACCCCTGGGAATGGAAACAGCCAGGCCCGTGGGAATGAGCTTCACTTCACCGGGTTCAATTAGTACGGGCTCTTTGACAGAGGCCCTGATGTCCATGCCGGAGGACCCCTCGGTCTCGTAGTCCGGCAAGGGCAGATCGGAAGCCTCCTTGAGCCGCTTGATTTTTACGGATATTTTCTCCAATTATCCGACACCTGATTCAGGGACCTGTCATTGTGTTGGCGTTTTGAGCCCTTGAAAAGGGGAATCCTGTCAGATCCAGCTCCTCCTTTTTAATGGGCCCGAGGGTTGCCAGGGAGACATTCCCGGTCGCAAAGGCCCCGGCCGCGCAGGCTATAACCTCATCAACCGTTACCCTTCCCAGATCCTCGATGACCTCTTCGTAGCTCACGTATCTCCCAAACACGAACTCATTCTTGGCAAGGCGCATCATCCTTGAATCCGTGCTCTCGGAGCCCAGGATTATAACGCCCACAAGATTTCTCCTGGCCTCATCCAGGTCTGATTGTGATACTTCACCGTTTTGCACCTTTTCGATCTCCCTGCTGATGACAGCCAAAACGCTGTTGACTTCCCTTGGATCCGTCCCCACGCATATCCCAAGGAGCCCCGTATCCATATAGGCTGACAGGAAGGAGTAGATGGAATAGGCTAAGCCCCTCTTCTCCCTTATCTCCTGAAAAAGCCTCGAGCTCATGTTCCCGCCGAGGATGTTGTTGAGAACGGCCACGGCGAACCTGAGGTCGCTTGAAAGATGGGGCGCCTTGCCCCCGAGACAGACATGTACCTGCTCCAGGGGCTTGTGGATGCAGGAGATATCCGAATTGATCCTCGGGATGTCAACAGGAGAAGAACTCTTTGCCTGTTCCAGTGATTCAAAGATTGGAGCAAATAATTCAACGATTTCGTTGTGGTTGATGTTCCCGGCGGCTGCAATGACAATTCTCTCCGGGGTATAGAATTTTTTCAAGTGATCCAGGATCAATTGTCTGTCTATGGTCTTGACAGTATCGGCAGTGCCCAGGATCGACATCCCCAGGGGATGGTCAACCCAGAAAAGGCGATGAAAAAGGTCATGTATCTGCTCATCAGGGGTGTCTTCCACCATGGATATTTCCTGGAGAATGACCTGTCTCTCCCTGTCTATGTCAAGGGGATCAAAAATGGAATTTAAAAAGATATCCGAGAGGATCTCGGTCAAGAGGGGGACGTCCCTGTCCAGGACCCTTGAGTGGAAACAGGTATATTCCTTGCCCGTGAAGGCGTTTGAAAGACCGCCGATGGCGTCCAGATCCTTTGCGATCTGGAGTCCGCTCCTGAGCCGGGTCCCCTTAAAGATCATGTGCTCGATGAAATGGGAGATCCCGTTACGCTCCTCCTCTTCATCTCTTGAGCCGGCACCCACCCATATGCCGATGGACACGGATCTGAAATGCTCCAGCCTCTCAGTGATTATCCTGACGCCATTTTTCAATTCCGTCTTGCGATACATCTCAGAGACTTTCACCCAGGGCTGCCTTGCGCGAGAGGGCTATCTTGCCGTTTTTGTCTATGTCGATGACCTTTACCAGCACCTCGTCGCCCTCGTTGAGTATGTCAGTTACCTTGTTGACCCGCTCCTTGTCCATCTGGGAAATGTGAATCAGCCCGTCCGTGCCGGGGAGTATCTCCACAAATGCCCCGAAATCCATGATCTTCCTTACCTTCCCCATATAGAGCTTTCCTACCTCGGCCTCCTGGAGAATCTCGTTGATCATATCGATGGCCGCTTTTGATGCCTCTTCATCCGGGGACGAGACCATGACATTGCCGTCGTCATCCACGTTTATGGCTGAATCGGTTTTGGCGCTTATCTCCCTGATCATCTTGCCCCCCGGGCCTATGAGGATCTTGATCTTTTCCGGCTTTATCTTGATCCTGGCGATGACCGGGGCATATTCGGACACCTTGCTCCTGGGCCTTGAAATCACTTCGTCCATCTTCCCAAGGATAAACAGCCGTCCCTCCTTGGCCTGTTCAAGGGCCTTCTGCATTACCTCCCTGGTAACACCATCAATCTTGATGTCCATCTGCAAAGCGGTTATCCCGTCGCGCGTGCCTGTCACCTTGAAGTCCATATCCCCGTAGTGGTCTTCATCCCCTATTATGTCCGTGAGCACAACCATTCTTTGCCCGTCGGAAACAAGACCCATGGCCACGCCGGCGACGGCCTCTTTGATGGGTACCCCCGCGTCCATGAGTGAAAGGGATCCCCCGCATACACTTGCCATGGATGAAGAGCCGTTAGATTCAAGGATCTCGGAGACCACGCGAACGGCGTATTGGAATTCATCCTTGTCCGGCACTACAGGCAGGAGGGCCCGCCTTGCCAGGGCCCCGTGTCCTATCTCTCTCCTGCTCGGTCCCCCGAGCCTCTTCGCCTCCCCCACGCTGTAGGGCGGGAAATTATAGTGCAAAATAAAATTTCTGAAGATATTCCCGTAAATCGTGTCTATTCTCTGTTCATCCATCTCCGTGCCGAGGGTGGTCAGGACCATGGCCTGGGTCTCACCCCTGGTGAAGAGGGCCGAGCCGTGGACGCGGGGCAAAATCCCGATCATGCATTCTATGGGCCTTACCTCGGTGAAGGAGCGGCCGTCAATCCTCCTGCCCTCTTCCAGCATCATCTTCCGGACCATTTCCTTCTCCAGATCATGAAGGATCTCCTTGATCTCGGCCTTGATCTCGGCTCCTTTCTCCTTATAATCCTCGGGCAACGACTCCATTGCCGCAGCAAGAACCTTGTCTCTCTTGGCCTGGCGCACCTGCTTTTCCGCCGTGGCTATGACATCCCTGAAGAGGGGAGCGGTTATCTCGGTCACCTTTTTTTTCAGCTCCTCGTCTCTCACAACAGGAGGGATCTCCCTCTTCGGTTTTCCCACCTCGCTTTTCAGTTCCAGCTGCATGTCGATCATGGGCTGCAAAGCCTTATGTCCATAGAAGATGGCATCTATCATGTCGGATTCTGAGACGAACTTGCCCCCTCCCTCGACCATTACGACGGCAGATCTGTTTCCGGCCACTATAAGCTTTATGTCGCTGTCCTCCTGCTGGAGGAGTGTGGGATTAATAATGAACTCACCGTTTACCCTTCCGACCCGGACCGCGGCTATGGGCCCCCCGAAGGGAATATCGGATATCTCAAGGGCAGCGGAGGCGCCTAATATGGCAAGGACATCGGCCTCATTCTGCCTGTCCGTTGACAGGACGCTCGCGATGATCTGTATCTCGTACTTATAGTTATCCGGGAAAAGGGGACGTAGGGGCCTGTCGATCAGGCGTGCCGTGAGGGTCTCTTTTTCACCGGGCCTTCCCATGTCTCTCCGGAAATAGTTGCCCGGAAACCTCCCCCCAGCATAAGACATCTCTTTGTATTCTACCGAGAGGGGGAGGAAATCCGTTCCCTCTCTGATCTCATTGGTGGAGACGGCAGTCACCAGGACGACCGTTTCGCCAAGGGTGACGACGACTGAGCCGCTGGCCTGTTTGGCGATACGTCCGGTCTCGATATATAGGGTCTTACCGTTTACTTCTATTGATGATGTCTTTATCATTTTTCCTATTCATCCTTTCTTCCTTTGTTAATAAATTGCGTCCCGGCCGTCGGAGTCTTAGGCCCGGATAGGAGTCGATCTTCATGCCATATTTATCCCTACTTTCGAATGCCCAGTTCCTTAATGATATTCTGATATCTGTTAATATCCGACTTTTTCAAGTAATTCAGCAACTTTCTCCTCTGGCCAACGAGCTTCAGGAGGCCTCTTCGTGAATGATGATCTTTTTTATGGGTCTTAAAATGCTCGGTGAGATAGGATATCCTGTTGCTCAATAGGGCTATCTGGACTTCCGGTGAGCCCGTATCCTTTCCATGCAGTTTGAACTTTTCAATAATCTCCTTTTTGGCTTCTGTAGTTAAAACCACTTTCTTTACCTCCTTCGAAATTGGTTATGGTTGATCTTCCCTAAAAAATTCTCATTTTCTTCAACCAGCCCCTGTCTTCACCCGGCCGGCGATCTATTTCCATGACGGCTATTAGAGACTCCCTGTTCACAAGCTTAATAAACCCTTCATAGGTATCCGGAATGCCCGCCCCCTCCGCGACCTCTTCCCATCCCGGTCTCTGGCCCCTTCTTACTTTTTCCGCGGTCCTTATGTCTATCCGTGACTCTTTCATGCCCGGCAGGGCGTCATTAATGGAGATGATCCTTTCCAACAGCAGGCCGCCTGATGCGGCGGATTCAATCCGGCTCGAGTCCAGGGAGTCCTCCACCTTGAATGGTCCGCTGGACAGCCTCCTCAAGGAACTCAGATACGCTACGGAACCCAGCCGCTTTCCCACGTCGGAGGCCAGGCTTCTTATATATGTCCCCCCGGAACAGCATATTTCCAATGTAATTTCAGGCAGTTCAATGGAGAGGATTTTAATCGAATGGATCTTCACCACCCTCTTTTTCAGCTCGACACTGATTCCTTCCCTTGCCAGCTTATAGGCGCGCCTGCCCCTGTAGTTGACAGCGGAAAAGGCCGGGGGCACCTGCTCAATGTCCCCGACGAATTCCAGGATCTTCTCCCCGATTTCCATCTTTTCGAAATCAGGCACGGGCATGGTCCGGACCACCCTGCCTGTAGGGTCGAGACTGTCTGTTTCAAGGCCCAGTCTTATTACTGCCAGGTATCTTTTTTCCCCTGCCATCAGCCAGGAAGAGAGCCTCGTTCCCCGGCCCAAAAGGATTATCAGTAATCCTGTGGCAAAGGGATCAAGGGTCCCAGCGTGACCGACCTTTCTAATATTCAGGTTATTTCTTATCCGTCTTACTACGTTAAAGGAGGTCTCTCCCCCTTTCTTGTCTATTAAGATTATCCCCTCATGGTGATTACGCCCACCTATCAGCCGATCTATACCTGTTTCCATTGGCTGCCGGATCATTGTTCCGGCTCTTCAACCCCGATCTCGTGAAAAAGCCTCTCCATCCGATTCCCTATCTCCAGGGTTGGGTCATGCTCAAATACAATGTCAGGGACATACCTCAATTTGACCCGCAGCCCGATCTCCCGCTTGATATAGCCCTTTGCGCTGTCAAGCCCGGTCAGGGCCCTCTTGATGTCGTCCCCGTCCCCTATTAGGCTGAAATAGACCTTGGCGTATTTCAGGTCTTTACTCAGGGATACGCCGGTAAGAGTCACCCCCTGGACCCTCGGGTCTTTCACCTTATGCATCAAAAGATCGGCGATACCCTTCAGGAGTTGATCGCCTACCCTGGTTGATCTCTTGCCAGCCAGCATCTCTACTTCTCTCTTTTATCCAATATGTCATGAACGCGCTTCACCATGAACCGTTTGTATGCAAAGGCATGATTTTGACTCGAACCCCGTTCCATTCATATATTAAAAATTTCCATCTTTGAATCAACGATCTCAGCCAGATACAGAGAGTCCAGGAATGAGAGCACATTCGAAAGTGAAGAGTCGATATGACGCCTGTCGTTTCCCACGGCGCTGATACCCAACTCTATCTTCTGCCACTTATCATTTGAACCGATCTCCGCTATGGCGACGTTGAATCTGTGCTTGACCTTGTCCACCATACTCTTCACTATCTTTCTCTTGCCTTTGAGAGACCGATTATCATGCAAATGGAGTTCAATGATCATGGTGCCGACGACCATGCCTTACAACTCCGCTTGTACCTGCTCGATTTGATAAATCTCAAGCACGTCCCCGGGCTTAATATCCTGAAAATTTTCAAGTCCGATGCCGCATTCGTAGCCGGACTGGACCTCCTTGACGTCGCCCTTAAAGCGCTTGAGGGAGGCCATTTTCCCGTCAAAGACCACCACCTCGTCCCTCAGGAGCCGGATCATCGCGTTCCTCTCGATATGGCCGTCCGTAACATAACAGCCTGCCACGGTACCCACCTTGGGGACGTTAAATACCTCCTTGATGTCGGCCCTACCGATGACGTTTTCCCTGTAAACGGGCTCGAGAAGCCCGGCCATGGCTTTGCTGATGTCTTCAATGAGGTTATAGATGACGTCGTAGTATCTTATGTCCACTTCCTCGCGCTCGGCTATCATAGAAACCCTGGGATTGGCGCGGACCCTGAAACCGATCACGATCGCCCCCGAGGCGGAAGCTAACATGATATCCGACTCAGTGATGGCCCCGGTGGATGAATGGATGATCTTGAGCTTGACCTCTTCCGTGCTCAGTTTCATCAGGGAATCGGAAAGGGCCTCAATGGAACCCTGCACATCCCCCTTGAGAATGATATTGAGCTCCTTTATCTCACCTTCCCTGATCTTGTCATAAAGGTCATCAAGGCTGACAATGCCCCTCTTGACCTTCTCCTTTTCCTTCAGCTTTGCCAGGCGATAGGACGCTACCTGCCTCGCGATCTTTTCATCCTTGACTACAATGAATTCATCGCCGGACATGGGGACCCCTGAGATCCCGTAGATCTCCACGGGGACGGAGGGGCCCGCTGAGATCATCTTCTTGCCCCGGTTGTTGAGCATGGCCCTGACCCTTCCGTAGTTCTCGCCGCAGATAAAGAAATCGCCCTGCTTCAGGGTCCCCTCTTTGATCAGGACCGTTGCCACGGATCCCTTGCCCCTATCCAGCTGGGCCTCGATGATTGTCCCCCTGGCGTCCTTATCCGGATTGGCCTTAAGCTCTAACATTTCGGCCTGGAGCAGGATAAGTTCCATCAGCTCATCGACTCCCTCGCCGGTCTTTGCGGAAATCCTCCCGAAGATGGTTTCTCCTCCCCACTCTTCAGGCGCCAGATCCATCTTGGCCAGCTCCCGCACCACCTTTTCCGGGTCCGCCTCTGGCTTATCAATCTTGTTAATTGCGACAATGATAGGTATGTTAGCGGCTCGGGCATGGTTGATGGCCTCTTTTGTCTGTGGCATGACCCCGTCGTCGGCCGCAACCACGAGAATTATGATATCGGTCACCTTCGCGCCCCTGGCCCTCATGGCCGTGAAGGCCTCGTGCCCAGGGGTGTCCAGGAAGACAATATCTCCACCCTTGGTTTCCACGTAGTATGCCCCGATGTGCTGGGTGATGCCCCCCGATTCTCCGCCTATTATATTGGACTTTCTTATATAATCGAGAAGGGATGTCTTTCCGTGGTCCACGTGACCCATTATGGTGACGACCGGAGGCCTCGGCTTCAGTTCCTCGGGCCTGTCCTCAACCTTATCAATCATTCGTCCGACCTCAAAGAGGTCCAATTCGAGTTCATATCCGAAGTCATCGGCTATGAGAGACGCCGTCTCAAAATCAATTGCCTTATTAATGTTCGTCATGACGCCGAGGGCCATCAGTTTCTTAATAAGCTGAACAGACTTGACACCCATGGCCCTGGCCAGTTCCGCCACGGTTACCTCTTCCTGGACCTTGAGCCTCCTCTTTATGGCCTTGGGGACGGTTATTTCCGTCCGCTTCATCTTCTTTACGGCTTCCTTGGACTTTTTCGTCGCTTTTCTGTCCTTTAGCCTCGGCCTGCGGTCCTCATAAAGATCAGCCCTTTCAAAGACCTCCAGTTTTTTATAGCGGACAGGTACCTTCTCCTCGATTCCAGCTTTATCGCCCTTCTTTTTATCTCTCTTTTTCTTGGCTGGTTTTACTTTTTCCTTCTCCGGTTCCGCCTTGGCATCTTCGGCCTGAGGCTCCTCGACAACCGGCTTAATAACTTGATCCTTTTCTTCCTTCTCCTTTGCTATTACCTCTCTAAGAGGCCCCTCTTCCGGCATCTTGATTATCTTTGCCGGTTGTTCCTTGGACCTCTTCTTCGGCTTTTTTACCTTTGCCTTGGGTTTTTCAAGGACCTTCACAGTCTCGCTCTTTTCAGGGACTTTTTCTTCCTCCGGAAGGGCCTTCTCCTCCTCTTGCGCGATCACTTCTTCCACAGGCTCCGGCGCAATGGGCTCGCCCTCCTTTTCGACGACGGGCTCCGGTTCCTTCTCCTCGATCTCCTTGGCCTCAGGCTTCTCCGCCTCGACCTTGACCATCTTTTTGCGCCGGCGGATAACTGTCGGTTTTATTCTTTTTTCTTCAATTACTTCCGAAGTCACGCCATGGACTATGTCTCTGGCCTTTCTGGCAGCCTCCTCGTCAAGGGTGCTCATATAGTTCTTTATCTTAAGCCCGCCCGCCTTCAGCTCCTCCACAAGCTTTGTGCTCTCCATATCAAGTTCTTTGGCCAACTCATAGACCCTAACTTTCGCCATCTGATCCCCCAAAACCCCTTTTTTACATTCAGGCACTTCCTCTCTTATACTGGACAAAAGAGATATTAAAGAGTTATTGAAAATCGCCAAAAACAGGAGTAACAGTTATTGCCCTGTCCGTCCTGAACAGTCTGTTGAGTCTCCTGTTCCTGAATAACCGCTCCTTGCACGATCTGTCCTTGCACACATAGGCGCCCCTCCCGCCCATTTTCAGCGAAACATCCATGACTAAGCCGCCTTCCCTGTTCAGGGCAAGCCGGATAAGCTCCTTTTTGGGGCGCTTTGAGCCGCATGAGATGCAGGTCCGGAAAGGGACATGTCCTTTACCCTTCCCCATCCTTCATATCCTCTTCAGGGCCCTCCTCTCCCTTTTCTTCCGGGTCCTGGGCCTTTTCGAGATTCTGTTTCGCGCTGTCGATGATTCTCGTGGCCTTTTCTTCACTGATCCCCTTTATCTGGGCCAGATCGGCAACGCTTGCTCCCCTCACTTCATCCGCGGACCTGAAACCGTCCTGATAGAGATTGGAGGCGGTCGCTTCCCCCACCCCATCAAGGCTCAGCAAGGAGTTATAGGCCTCTTTCAATTTGTTGTTATATTCCGTCTCGCTGGTTACGTCCAGGTTCCATCCGGATATCTTTGAAGCCAGTCTCACATTCTGCCCCTTCCTCCCGATCGCCAGGGACAGCTGATCATCCGGGACAACGACATTCATGGATTGTTCGGTCTCGTCCACGATGACCCTTATAATCTCGGCGGGCGCAAGGGCGTTGCAGATAAACTTCGCCGGATCAGGATCCCATGTGACAATATCTATCTTTTCTCCCCTCAGCTCCTGGACCACGGCCTGGACCCTCGATCCCTTCATGCCGACGCAGGCCCCGACCGGATCCACGTCGCTGTCCTTTGAGGCGACCGCTATCTTTGCCCTGCTGCCCGGTTCCCTTGCAACCTGTATGATCTTGACGATCCCCTCCGCGATTTCAGGTACCTCATTTTCAAAGAGGACAGAGAGGAAATTAGGATGGGTGCGGGATAAGATTATCTGCGGCCCTCGGCTGAACTGTTTTACATCAAGGATATATGCCCTTATTCGATCTCCCTGTTTATAGCTCTCCTTTGGAATCTGCTCCTTTACCGGGAGCTCCGCCTCGGCCCGGCCCAGGTTTACTATTATCGATCCCTTGTCAAACCTCTGTACAATCCCGTGGATGATCTCACCGCGCCTGTCCTTGAAGTCATCAAAAACGATATTCCTCTCGGCCTCCCGCAATCTCTGCATGATGACCTGTTTGGCGGACTGGGCCGCTATCCGGCCAAGCTCGTCCGTCTCCATCTTTATTCCGAGACTGTCCCCTACTTCAGCCTCCGGATCGATCTTGTGGGCCTGTTCCAGGGAAATCTGGAGGTTATCATTATCGACCTTTTCCACAACCTCCTTGAACTCGAATATCTCTATTTCGCCCATTTTATCGTTGTAGTTTATTTCAAGGTCGTAATTCTGACCCAGTTTCTTCCTTGCCGCGGCGCGTACCGCCTCTTCAAGGGTCTTGATCAATATCTCCCGTTCGACGCCCTTCTCCCGGCTCACCTGATCCAAAACCTTTGTCAAATCTGAGATCATTTGGTTTTACTCCATAATCCTAATGTAGAATCTGTTAATCTTCGAACTCATAAACCAGGTTGGCCCTCCTGATGTCGGGCCACGACAAGGCTATAAGTCCGCCTTCCGCCTCAAGATATAGTGTCTGTTCCTTAAAATCCTTCAGACGGCCGGAGAAATTTCGGCGTCCGTTTATGGGAAATGCCATTTTCACCTTTATCTTTTTTCCGATCGCCCGGATAAAGTCCTTCTCTTTTTTAAGGGGCCTGTCTATGCCGGGGGACGAGACCTCCAGGACATACTCGTGTTCAATTACGTTCTTAATATCTATCAGATCTCCAAGTTCCCTGCTAACGCGGGCGCAGTCATCTATGGTAACGCCCCCTTCCCTGTCTATGTACATCCTCAGGACCCATTTCCCGTACTTTGACAGGTACTCCACGTCCACCAGCTCAAAGCCAATCTCATCCAGGATGGGTTGGACCAGATCTGCTACCTGTTTTGTTATCAAAGTCGCGCCGACCAATATTACCCTCCGGATCCATGATCTATCTTCCTTTGATAACAAAAAAGCGGGTAAACAGACCCGCTTCATAACTGCAGACAAGAATGTTGTCAGTTCTATTACATCAAATCCCTAAAGGCAATATAATAAAACCGCACCCTGTCCGCAATTTGAAGAAGATCGGCCACCTTTAAGGACCGTGGCTGATAACCTCAAAAAGGGATCCAGGTATCTGTTGGAAAATCTGATGGAGCGGGCAACGGGGTTCGAACCCGCGACACCAAGCTTGGGAAGCTTGTACTCTACCAGCTGAGCTATGCCCGCCCTGATACTTATCCACCTCCCCTCCGGCCGTTAACCGCGGGGAGGAGATTGATAAACA